>NZ_JBEUPD010000025.1:0-136948 GCF_040492135.1 Actinomadura sp. NPDC000600 | reverse complement strand
CAGCGCCAGCGCGGCGGCCGCGAGCACCGCGGCGGCCGCGGTCAGCGTGCCGGCGGCGGCCGCCCGGCGGCGGCGGGAGCCGGCCAGGGACGCGGTCATGCGGTGCAGGCGGACCGTGAACTCGGACGGCGGCCGGGCGTGCCGGCCGCGGGCGTGCCGGGCGGGAGACTTGGTCACGGACGGCACTTTACTGCCGGCCGCCCCCGCCCGACGCACGATTCGGCGTGATGAGCCCCGCTAGGCCAGCCCGGCGACCAGCTCGGCGACCGGCTTGCGGCGACCTGTGTAGAAAGGCACCTCCTCGCGGGTGTGCAGGCGCGCCCTCGCGCCCCGCAGGTGCCGCATCAGGTCGACGATGCGGTGGAGCTCGTCGGCCTCGAACGCCAGCATCCACTCGTAGTCGCCGAGCGCGAACGACGACACCGTGTTGGCCCGGACGTCGGGGTAGTCGCGGGCCATCTTCCCGTGCTCGGCGAGCATCGCGCGGCGCTCGTCGTCCGGCAGCAGGTACCACTCGTACGAGCGGACGAACGGGTACACGCACACGTAGGCGCGCGGCTCCTCGTCGGCGAGGAACGCGGGGATGTGGCTCTTGTTGAACTCCGCCGGGCGGTGCAGCGCCATCTGCGACCACACCGGCTCGCTCGCCCGGCCCAGCGCCGTCCGCCGGAACCGGGTGTAGACCTCCTGGAGGTCGTCGGAGGTGGGCGCGTGCCACCAGAACATGTAGTCGGCGTCCGCGCGCAGGCCGGCGACGTCGTAGGCGCCGCGCGTGGTGACGTCCTTCTGGGCGGCCTGGTCGAGGAGGTCCTGGACCTCCGCCGCCTCCCGCTCGCCTACCGTCCCGGGGTTCGCGACCCGGAACACCGACCACATGGTGTAGCGGATCACGTTGTTGAGTTCGCGCGCCTTCGGCTTGGCCGCCTGCTCCGTCATGGTCCAACTCCTTCTCGACTGCGCAAATGGTCCAGCACCCGGATCGCCGCCGCGCGCGCGGTGGCGATGCACGCGGGGATGCCGAGGCCGTCGTAGGCGGCGCCCGCGACGGCCAGCCCCGGCGCGCCGGCGACCGCGGCCCGGACCTTGGCCACGCGGTCGGCGTGGCCCACGTTGTACTGGGGAAGGCCGCCGCCCCACCGGGTCACCCGGGTCTCGATCGGCAGCTCGGTGACGCCGGACGTCGCGGCGAGCTCGGCCATGGCGGTCGCCGTGAGCTCCTCGTCGGTCCGCTGGAGCGTGTGCTCCTCGCCGTACCGCCCGATGGAGCAGCGCACCGCGATGACGCCCGGGTCGCGGTCGCGCAGGTGCGGCCATTTCAGCGAGCTGAACGTGACGGCCTTGACCCCGCGCCCGCCGCGGGCGGTGTCGCACTCCACGTTCGGGACGAGGTAGCCGCTGCCCTCCGGGAGCCGCGGGAACGCGGTGGCCCGGTACGCGAGGGTGATGATCGCCATGCTGGCGTACTCGATGCCGGCCAGCTCGCGCGCCGCGGCGGGGACGTCCGGCTCCAGCAGCCGGGCCGCCGGGGCCGCCGGGACCGCCACGACCACCGCGTCGGCGTCGAGGTGCTCGGGGTCGCGGGCGGGGCCCACGGTGAGCCGCCAGCCGTCCTCGCGGCGGCGCAGCCCGCGGACCATGGCCCCGGTCCTGATCGTCCCCCCGGCTTCGGCGATGTCGGCGGCGACCAGGTGCGGGAGCGTGCCGAGCCCGTCCGGCAGCGTGGCGAACACCGGGCCGGGGTTCTGCGGCGCGGCGTCCCTGATGCCCTGGACGGCGTGGATCAAAGACCGGTGGGTGCGCGCGGCGGCGGCGACGGCGGGCAGCGTGGACTCGAACGACAGCAGCTCGGCCCGGCCCGCGTAGACCCCGCCGAGCAGCGGCTCGACGAGCCGGTCGACGACCTCGGCGCCGAGGCGGGCGCCGATGTAGTCGGCGACGGACACGTCCGCGCCCCGCGGGGTCTCCGGCAGCACGAGGTCGAGGGGCACGCGCGCCAGCCCGGCGGGCGAGAGCACGTGCGAGGCGGCGAGCGCCTTCAGGTCGGACGGCACGCCCATGACCTGGCCGGACGGGATCGGCCGCACCGCGCCGCGGCTGAGGATGCCCGAGGATGTGGTGCCGGGGTTCACGAGGTCGCCGGAGCGGCCGAGGTCGCGCACGAGGTCGAGTCCCTCGGGACGGCGGGCGAGCATCGACTCGGCGCCCTCGTCCACCGGGATCCCGGCGATCTCGCTGACCCGCAGCTTCCCGCCGATCAGGGGGGACCCCTCCAGGACCGTCACCCGGACGCCCTCCCGGACGAGCACGCGCGCGGCGGCGAGGCCCGCGATGCCGCCCCCGACGACAACCGCATGGGACGTGGTCATGCCTCCAGCCTCCCAGACGCCCCGCCGGATCGCGCACCGGGTCGACGTGAACTGCGGCACTCGCGCCGCCCGGGTTTTTGTCGCCGAGATGACAAGATCTCCGAACCTCGCCAGTGAATACTGGCAGACATGATCCCTCGGACGACCTCCACCCGGGCCGCGGCGGTCCTCGCGGCCGGCGCGCTCGCGATCGGCGGGGCGGCCACCCCCGCCTCGGCCGCCGAACGCGGCGACTTCACGCCGGTCCCGCTGCCGTTCTTCTGGCCGAACAACAGCCTCTACGACGTCGCCGCCGCCTCGCCCGACAGCGTCTGGATCGCCGGGAACCAGGGAGAACTGGTGATCCCCGGCCCGATCCCCGGGACCGGGCAGAGCATCCCCGGCAATCCCGTCGTCCGGCGCTGGAAGGGCGGGAGCTGGGTCGAGTACGACCTCCAGGGCCTGTCCAGCCGCGGCACCATCACCGACGTCGACGCGGTCGCCCCCGAGGACGTGTGGATCAGCGGCCCGAAGTACGGCTCGGGCGACGGGGCGCCGGTCCCCTACGCGGCGCACTTCACCGGCTCCCGGTTCGAGCAGGTGGCGCTGCCGTCCGGAGCCCGCAGCGCGAACCTCCAGGCGAGCGCCGGCGGCGTCCGGGTCGCGACCGACACCGGCTTCTACCGCCGGACGGGCGACACCTGGGCGCTCATCACCACGCTCCCGGACATCCGGCAGCACACGTCCTACATCCGGGCGGACGACGACATCTGGGTGCTCGGCACCGCGTCCGCGACCGACGAGACGCTCGCGGCGCGGCACTGGGACGGGCGGTCCTGGCAGACCGTCCCCGTGCACGAGCCCGTGCCGGGGACCGGCTTCACCGACATGCTCGCCCTCTCCCCCACCGACGCCTGGGCCACCGGCATCAGCTACCGCACGTCCCCGGCCACGCCCGTCCTGATGCACTGGGACGGCACGGCCTGGACGGGCGTCACGACCCCGCCCGGTCTCAACGCGCTCACCAGGATCGCCGAAGGCGGAGACGGGACGCTGTGGGCCATCGGGCACTCGCTCGACGAGCCGGCGAAGCCGGGCCTGATCCGCTACAGCGGCGGGACCTGGGAGCGGGTCCCGGCCACCGCCGTGCCGAACCGGAAGAACTTCTACGCGAGCGCGCTCGCCGTCGTCCCCGGCACGGGCGCCCTGTGGACGCTCGGAACCGTCGACATCGGCGGGCCCGTCGTCCTCACCGACGGCCCCTGACCGGCACCGGCGACCCGTGATCGGCGCGTGCCCGCTTCGTGCCCGGATCGCGATCCGTCCCGAGGAACGGTGATATGCGGCACATCGTCCAAGCCGCATGCGGAACGTCAGGAGCATCACCTGCGCACTGGTCGTCCTGCCGATGGCCGGGATCGTGGCCGCCTGCGGGGGCGGCGACCACTCGTCCGGGGCGTCGGACTCCGCGCCGCGGGGCGCGGCCACGGCGCCGGCCCTCCCGGGCGGCGCCCAGCGCGCGGAGGGCGCCCCCCAGGGCGGCGCCAAGCAGCGGGCGCAGGCGCCGCTGCCGACCGGGCGCGAGGTCGTCCACACCGCCGCCCTGCGGGTCAGGGCCGGGAACGTGGAGGCCGCCGCCGCCAAGGCCAAGCAGCTGGTCGCCGCGGCGGGCGGCTACGTCGAACGGGAGTCGACGTCGAGCGAGCCCGCCCGCTCGGAGATCGCGCTCAAGATCCCGAGCGAGCGGTACGCCGAGGTGCTCGGCCGGCTCGGCACCGAGCTCGGCACCAAGCTGTCGCTCAGCCAGGAGGCCGAGGACGTCACCGGCGAGGTCGCCGACGTCGACGCGCGGGTGCGGTCCGCGAAGGCCACGCTGGAGACGTTCCGCAAGCTGCTCGACCGGGCGGGCTCCGTCAGCGAGATCATGAGCATCGAGCAGGAGATCTCCCAGCGGGAGGCCGACCTGGAGGCGCTCCAGGCGCGCCAGAAGGCGCTTGCCAACCGCACGCAGTTCGCGACGGTGACCGTGACCGTCGTGACCAAGGCCCCGCCGCCCGAGAAGGACGAGCCGCGCGGCGGGTTCGTCGGCGGGCTCCAGAGCGGCTGGCACGCGTTCACCGCGTTCGTCGGCGGCGTCGCCGCCGTGCTGGGCTGGCTGCTGCCGTTCCTCGTCACGGCCGCCGTGGTCGGGCTCCCGCTCCTGGCCCTCCGGCGGCGGCGGCGCGCCCGCGCCGCGGACGACGCCGCGCCGGAGCCGGGGAAGACCCCGGAGCCGGAGAACGCGAAGGCCGCGGTCGGCGCGGGCGAGGAGCCCCCGGAAGGGCCCCGGCCGCCCGCCTAGCGCGGGTCCTCGGTGCTCGCCTCGTGGACGAGGTCCGCGAGGCGGGCCAGCACGTCCGGATCGATGGACGGCAGGACGCCGTGGCCCAGGTTGAAGATGTGCCCCTCGGCCGTGCGGCCGCGGGCCAGCACGTCGCGGGCCCGGCGCTCCACGGTCTCCCACGGCGCGAAGAGGATCGCCGGGTCGAGGTTGCCCTGCAGCGCCTTGCCCGGCTCGACGCGGCTGACGGCCTCGTCGAGCGGCACCCGCCAGTCGACGCCGACGACGTCGGCCCCGGCCTCGCCCATCAGGCCGAGCAGTTCGCCCGTCCCGACGCCGAAGTGGATGCGCGGGACGCCGAGCGGCTCGATCTCGGCGAAGATGCGGCGGGCGTGCGGCAGGACGGACTCGCGGTAGTCCTGCGCGGCGACCGCGCCCACCCAGGAGTCGAAGACCTGCACGGCGCTCGCGCCGGCCGCGATCTGCACCTTCAGGAACGCGATCGTGAGGTCGGCCAGCCGCTCCATGAGCCGGTCCCACAGCTCCGGCTCGCCGTACATCATCGCCTTGGTGCGCTCGTGGTTCTTGGACGGGCCGCCCTCGATCAGATACGAGGCGAGCGTGAACGGGCCCCCCGCGAAACCGATCAGCGGCGTGCCGCCCAGCTCGCCGACCAGGCCCTCGACGGCCTCGGTCACGTACGGGACGTCGTCGGGGACGAGGGGGCGCAGGGCGTCCAGGCCCGCCGCGTCCCGGATAGGATCGGCGATGACCGGCCCGACGCCGGGCTTGATGTCGAGGTCGACGCCGACGGCCCTGAGCGGCACCATGATGTCGCTGTAGAAGATCGCCGCGTCCACCGCGTACCGCCGCACCGGCTGCATCGTGATCTCCACGACCATGTCCGGGCGGGTGCACGACTCCAGCATCGGGACGCCCTCGCGGACCCGCAGGTACTCCGGCAGCGAGCGGCCCGCCTGGCGCATGAACCACACGGGCGTGTGCGGCACCGGCCGGCGGCGGCAGGCCAGCAGGAAGGGGCTCTCGGCGAGGCCGCCGTTGTCAGGCGTGCGCGCAGGGTGGTCGTTCGAACGGGCTGCGTCAGCGGTCACGTTGTGATGGTCCCACGAAAAGCGGATGGGGGAGCACCGGAGTGGCGGGTGAGGCGCAACGAACTTCCGGACACGCCGAGCGAAGTCCCGCATTCTGTCACCGGCGCGTGCGAACGTGATGCGTGTCATAGCCGAGGGAGGTTCCCCCTTGTACTGCTTCACCTGCGGTGATGAACGCGAGTTCGAGCTGCCGCCGTGCGAGGACGGGCACGGCGAGGAGTGCCCCGAGCGGGCCTGCGTCGACTGCGGCTCCGCCGTCCTGGTCGGCCTGCCGCCCGGCGCCGCCGCCCCGGCCCCCGGCCGGACCTCCGAGACCGCCCCGGCGCCCGGCCGCGCCGCCACCGTGCGGGCCGTGGCCTGAACGGCCCGGCCCCCGAAACGAAACCACCTGTGCCGTGCCTGTGTCCCCTCCGCGCCCTCCCGTCGCCCCCTGCGGCGGCACATCCCAGCAGCACCGACCCGAGCCCGCCGAGCCCGCCCCCCGCGACCCGTCCATCCCCCGCGATCAGGCCGGTCCACCCATGAACCCACCTGCCTTCCAGCGGGCCGTCGACACGCTGCGCGAGATCCTCGACGGGCCCGCCCTCCGGCCGGAGCTCGACCTCGAGGACATGCCCGCCCCGCAGAGCCTCGCGCCGTACGCGGCGGCCATGTCCGGCAGCGTCTACCGCGACGACGACACCGAGGTCGCCATGGGCCGCCTCATCGTGCTGTACGACCCCGAAGGCCGCCCCGGCTGGACGAACGGCTTTCGCGTCGTCGCCTACATCCGCGCCGACCTGGAGCCCGAGATCGCCGCCGACGAGCTGATCGGCTCCGTCGCGTGGGACTGGCTGCTCGAGGCCCTGGAGCCCGCCGGCTACGCCGCGGTGTCCGGGACGATCACCCGCGCGGTGTCGGAGAGCTTCGGCGACAAGCGCGACGAGCCGTCCACCACGGAGCTGGAGCTGCGGGCCTCGTGGTCCCCCACGGGGGAGGATCTGACCGCCCACGTGCTGGCCTGGTGCGAGGTGATGTGCACCACGGCGGGGCTGCCGCCGACCGGCGTCGCCGCGCTGCCGGACCGTCCGGGCGGCGGGGGCGGCTGAGCGACGTACGGTAGGGGGCGTGAGCACAGCGTCCGAAACCGAGACGGCGGGGGAGAACACGGAAGAAGTGGGAGTGTCCGAAACGCGCGCGACCGGTCCCGAGCAGGGCGCCGGTGCGGAGAACACGGCGGCGACCCCTACCGGGACAGTTCCCGGGACGGCCGGGCCCGGCCTCGGCCAGACGAGCACGGAGGCCGACACCGGTCCCCCCGCCGTCCCGCTGCTGGAGCCGCGCGAGGGCGTCCCGCCGGTGCTCACCACCGCCGCCGACCTGGACCGCGTCATCGCGGCGTTCGCCGCGGGCACCGGCCCGGTCGCGGTCGACGCCGAGCGCGCCTCCGGCTACCGCTACGGGCAGCGCGCCTACCTGATCCAGATGCGCCGCGCCGGCGCCGGCACCGCGCTGATCGACCCGGTCGCCCTCCCCGACCTGTCCGCGCTGGACGCCGCGCTCGCCGACACCGAGATGGTGTTGCACGCCGCCAACCAGGACCTGCCGTGCCTGGCCGAAGTCGGCCTCGTGCCGCGCCGGCTCTTCGACACCGAGCTGGCCGGGCGGCTGCTCGGCTACCCGCGGGTCGGCCTCGGCTCCATGGTCGAGAACGTGCTCGGCTTCGTGCTGGAGAAGGGCTACTCGGCCGCCGACTGGTCGACCCGCCCCCTCCCCGAGGACTGGCTGCGCTACGCCGCGCTGGACGTCGAACTGCTGGTCGAGCTGCGCGACGTCCTCCAGGAGGAGCTGGAGGCGGCGGGCAAGCTGGAGTGGGCGCTGGAGGAGTTCGCCGCCATCCTGACCACGCCGCCGAAGCCGCCGCGCGCCGACCCGTGGCGCCGCACGTCCGGCATCCACCGGGTGCGCAACCGGCGGGCGCTCGCCACCGTCCGCGAGCTCTGGGAGGCGCGCGACAAGATCGCCCGCGAGCGGGACCTGTCCCCCGGCCGGGTGCTCCAGGACGCCGCGATCATCGAGCTGGCGCAGAAGGCCCCGAAGACCCCCGCCGAGCTCCAGGCCCTGCCGACGATGCGGGGCCGCGGCGCCCGCCGGCACCAGTCGGCGTGGCTGCGCGCCGTCACCCGGGCCCGTGAGCTCGGCGAGCGCGGGCTGCCGGCGTCCAACCTGCCCGGCGACGGGCCGCCGCCCGCGCACCGCTGGGCCGACCGCGACCCGGAGGCCGCCAAGCGGCTCACCGCCGCCCGCGCCGTCGTCGCCGCGCTCGCCGACGAGCACTCGATGCCGTCGGAGAACCTCGTGCAGCCCGACTACGTCCGCCGGCTGGCCTGGACGCCGCCGGCGGAGTCGTCGGCGTCCGCGATCGGCGCCGCCCTGCGCGGCCTCGGCGCCCGCGACTGGCAGGTGGGGCTCATCGCCCAGCCGATCGCCAAGGCGTTCCTCCGCCTCGAAAGCAAGGGCGAGCTTTAGTCGGCACTTGCACGGGGGCGGCTGCGGGGCACACACTGGCTTAGGTTAGCTTTGCCTAAACAAGCCCGTGCGATCCCCGAGGAGTGCGTCGATGCTACTGGGCAACTTCCTCATCGGCCTGCGTGAGGGGCTCGAGGCCGCCTTGGTCGTGAGCATCCTGATCGCGTACCTGGTGAAGACCGGCAACCGCCAGGCCCTGCTGCCCGTCTGGACGGGCATCGGCGCCGCCGTCGTCCTGGCGTGCGGCTTCGGGATCGCGCTGAGCGCCGCGTCGTCGGAGATGCAGTTCAAGACCCAGGAGCTCTTCGGCGGCATCCTGTCGATCATCGCGGTGGGCCTGGTCACCTGGATGGTCTTCTGGATGCGCAAGACCGCCCGGTTCATGAAGGCCGAACTGGAGGGCCGGCTGGAGGGCGCGCTCGACGTCGGGCCGCTCGCCCTCGCCGCCGTCGCGTTCCTCGCGGTCGGGCGCGAGGGGCTGGAGACCGCGCTGTTCCTGTGGACGAACATCTCCAACTCCTCCAGCGGGTCCACCGAGCCGATCATCGGGGCGGTCCTCGGCCTCGCCGTCGCCGTCGCGCTCGGCTACCTGCTGTACCGCGGCGGTCTCAAGATCAACCTGAAGCGGTTCTTCACCTGGACGGGCGCCGCGCTCATCGTCGTCGCCGCCGGCGTGTTCGGCTACGGCTTCCACGACCTGCAGGAGGCGGAGGTGTTCCCCGGCATCAACTCGGTCGCGCTGGAGCCGCACGCCTTCTTCGCCAAGTTCGGCGGCGCCGGCGACTGGATGCAGACCGTCTTCCAGGGCGTCCTCAACGTCACCCCGCAGATCACCTGGCTCCAGCTGGTCATGTGGGCGCTCTACCTGGTGCCGGTGATGGTGCTGTTCCTGCGCAGCCCGTCGCCGTCCAAGCCCGCCCCGGCCAAGGCCACCGAGCCGGCGCCGACGTCCTGACGCAGGTCAGAGGTCGGGCAGCGGGTCGCGGGGCAGGCTGTCCCGGGCGAAGATCTCCGCGTCGGCGGCGTTGACGACCGGGACGTACTCGTCGTCCAGCTCGAACACGGCGCCCGCGAACTCGAACGACGCGCCGACGCCCGTCTCCACCGGCCCGATCCTCGTGCCGCGCGGGTAGCTGCCCCAGATGCTCTTCGGGGTGCTGCGGCTCAGCGAGCCGGTGGAGATCACCGCGACCTGGTCGCCGGTGACGACGAAGATGAACCCGGCGCCGCCGCCGTAGGTCATCGCGGGGAAGATGTAGCGGATCTCATCGTCGATTCCGAGGAACTCCCTGCAGCGCTCGCGGAGCGGGCGTGGCACCGGCATGGCGGTTGTGGCACCTCCCCCAGGCGGGTCGACGTCGCCGCCCCAATCATGCACCGATGTGCCGGATCGTGACCAGACTTCACGCGGTCGCCAGCGCCGCCGTCGGCGGCAGCCGCGCCGCCCGCATCGCCGGGTACAGGCCGGCGACCGTCCCGATCGCCAGGGTCGCGGCGAGCGCGCCGCCGAGCGCCCAGACCGGCACGACCGGCGGCCACCCCTTCCACAGCGCGAACCCGGTCGTCACCGCCGCGCCGAGCACGACCCCGGCCGCGCCCCCGAACGCCGACAGCAGCAGCGACTCGGCGACGAACTGGAGGCGGATCTGGCCGCGGGTGGCCCCGAGCGACCGGCGCAGCCCGATCTCGCGGCGCCGCTCCAGCACCGAGATCACCATCGTGTTGGCGACCCCGACCCCGCCGACCAGCAGCGCGACGGCGCCGAGCCCGAGCAGCAGCCCGGTGAACGCGCCGGACGCCGCGGCCCGCGCCTCCAGCGCGTCGGAGGGGCGGCTGACCTCGACCTCCTCGGGGCGCTCGGGGTTGACCGTCCGGGCGAGGACGTCGCGGACGTCGTCGACGGAGGCGTCCGTGGACCGCTCGTAGATCGTCGTGGGGTGCCCGTCGAAGCCGAGGTAGCGGCGCGCGGCGTCCCAGCCGACGAGGGCGGAGCGGTCGATCTCCGGCGCCAGCTCCGCGGGCCGCAGCACGCCGAGGACGACGAACCACCGGCCGCCGATCCACACCTGCCCGCCCGCCCGGTCCAGGCCGAGCCGCCGCGCCGCCTCCGAGCCGAGCACCACGACGGGACGCCCTTCGGTGGCCGCGTCGAGCCGGCGCCCGCTCGCCGGCGCCACGTCCAGGGTGCCGAGCAGCCCGCTCGTGGCGGCCTGCACGGCGATGCCCTGCGTGACCTCCTCCGGGATCCTGTCGGTGCGGCGGACGGTGGCCTCCACCGACCCGGTCGCACCGACCGCCGTGACCGGCGCGATCCGGCGCACCATCTCCGGGGCCGTCTCGGGCAGCTCCGCCTTCTCGCCGAACAGGGTGTCCCCCGGCTTGGCCGTCAGCAGGTTGGTGCCGAGCCGGTCGAGCCGCTGCATGAGGTCCTCCCTGCTGGAGGAGGAGATCCCGATGACGGCGACCATCGTCGCGATGCCGATCGCGATGCCGAGGGCCGACAGCACGACCCGCGCGGGCCGGGCCCTGAGCCCGCCGAGCCCCACGCGCAGGACGTCGCCCGCGCCGAGCCGCGCGGGCCTCATCGGCTCCCCACCCCCGCCCGCTCGTCCGCGACGATCTCGCCGTCCCGGATCCGGACCCGGCGCGGCGCACGGGCCGCGACCTCCGCGTCATGCGTGATGACCACGACGGTGGTGCCCGCGCGGTTCAGCTCGTCCAGCAGCGCGAGCACGCCGGCTCCCGCGGCGGAGTCGAGGTTGCCGGTCGGCTCGTCCGCGAGCAGCAGGTCGGGCTCGCCCACGACCGCCCGCGCGACCGCGACCCGCTGCTGCTCGCCGCCCGACAGCTGGTGCGGCCGGTGCCCCGCCCGCTCCCCCAGCCCGACGCGTTCGAGCGCCGCCCGCGCCCGCTCCCGCCGCTCCCGCAGCCCGACCCCGCTGTAGAGGAGCCCGTCGGCGACGTTGTCGAGGGCGCTCACCCCCGCGGCCAGGTGGAACTGCTGGAACACGAACCCGATGTGCCGCGCCCGCAGCGCCGACAGCTCCCGGTCCGCGAGCTCCGCGACCTCGTGCCCGGCGACCCGCACGCTGCCCCGGGTCGGCCGGTCCAGCGTCCCGATCATGTGCAGCAGCGTCGACTTGCCCGACCCGGACGGCCCGACGATCGCCGCCCGCTCCCCCGGCGCGATCACCAGGTCGACGCCCCGCAGCGCCGCGACGCCGCCCGCGTACTCCTTGGCCACCCCGGCCAGCTCCACGATGTTCGCGCCCCTGTCGTCGAAGCCCTTCATTCGGCGGGCACCCCGACCTTCATGCCCTCGCGGAGCCCGCTCCCGGAGACCTCGACGCGTCCGCCGCCGAACGCCCCGACCTTCACGGGCAGCAGGCGCCTCGACCCGTCGGCGACCTCGACGCCGAAGCCGCCCTCCCGCAGCGCGAGCAGCGCCTCGACCGGCACCGACAGCACCCCTTCGCGCCGCTCGCTCTCCAGCTCGACGCTGACCGGCGCCTCGTCCAGCCGCCCCGTCTTGGCGTTCCCGAGCGAGATGTCGACCCCGACCGTGGTCTTCTGGTCCTGCCCCGACCCGGTCGTCTCGGCGACGCCGCCGACCTTGCTGATCTTCCCCTTCACGGTCGCCCCGCCGGGCAGCTCCACCGTCACCCCCGCGCCCTTCTTCGCGAGATCCTGCTTGTCGGCGTCCAGATCGACGTGCACGACCCGTTTCGTCCCGGCGACCGTCAGGACGGGCTGCCCCTGGACGGCCCGCTTCCCCTCGGGCGCCTTGACCTCCCGGACCCGCACGGCCCCGCTGAGGAACACGACCTGACCAGGGTCGACCGTCCCCGTTTCGTTGAGCCCCCGATCGTCCTGCCACTCCTCGACGGCGGCCTCCGTAGCTCCGGTGAACTCCTCGTCCACGGTCAGGCCGCCGTACCCGAGAGCCCGCAGGTTCTCCTCCAGCTGCCGGACGTCCTTGCCAGAGGAACCGCTCCGCAGCGTCCGGTACATGGGCCTGCCGCCGTACATCAGCGTCACAGGCTTGCCCGCGACCGAGAGAAGCGTCTCCCCACGCCCCACGGTCGCGCCCTCCGCCGGCACCCAGGTCACGACGCCGGACGCCCCCGTCCACACGTCCCGGACACCGTCGTAGGTGAGCTTCCCGTCCACCTTCTCGGTATCTACGAGATCGCCCCGACTCACCACCGCCGTCGCCAGCGGGGCCTGCGCCCCCTGCGCCTCGCTGCCGTCCCGCGACCACACGGCGGCGCCGCCGACCGCCACCACGGCGGCGACGGCGACCCCGCCCGCGACCACGACCCGCCTCACTTGCCGGCCCCCGGCAGGCTGGCCTTGCACGCCTCGCGCGCCTTCTCCGCCTGTCCCCGGTCGACCCACTTGCGGGGCATCTGGATCTTCCCGTCGGGACCCGGGTCCGGAATGTCGACCCCGTGCTCGCGCATGCACTGCGCGAACTTCACGTACTGGTCGCGGACCTTCGGGTCCTTGAGATCGGGCAGCTCCCCGCCCGCCTGAAGCCACGACCGGCACTTCTCCATCGCCGTCTTCAGCTTCGTGCGGTCGCCGCCCTTCGCCAGCCGCCACGCCTGCCCGTCCCCGCTGCCGGGATCGGGCATGTCGACCCCGTTCTCCCGCATGCACTGCGCGAACTTGAGCCTGGCGTCCTCCGCCGAGACCGACTTACTGGGCGAAGCGGAGGCCGCAGCCGCCCCCCCGACACTGGCGACCCCGCTCCCCTCGTCGTCCCCGCACCCGGCGAGCCCTCCCAACAGGAGCACCGCCGCAACACCCAAACCCCAAACCCTCATGCCGACCCTCGTCTCCCCGGGGCACCGCGCCCCAGCAAGGCCCCATAAGAGCCCCCAGAGGGTTAAACCCGCATTAGCCCCTCCTGACCTGCGGCGTTCCGGCGATCGGAGGGGTCGGCGTCGAGGCATGGCGCCCAGAGCAGTTCTTTTGTGGCCCTTCGGCTATCGACGAGCCGGCCGGGGGCGATGCATGCCGCCGAGTGGGAGAGCGGAATTGCAGGTGAACGGGGACGTCACGGGCTCAAGTTGCCGGGCGGGAAGGCGGTCCTGATGTATTCGGCCAGGCCTGCTCTGGCCTTTCTGAGGTTGGCGGCCGAGTCTCTGGGTTCCTGGCGGAACCGCTCGGTCGCTTGGTCACCGTTCGGCAGGGAGGCCAGCTCTCGCATTCGGCGGTGCGTGTCCCTGGCAAGGGCCCCGCGGTCCTGCGCCGCTCGCCAGAAGTCCCGTCCCTCCACGGCAGTCCCGGCCCCGGCATCCCTCAGGGCGGGCAGGGCGATCTGATTAGCCGGCTGAGTGCTGTGGACCGGCGACTGCGGCGGAGTTGCGGCGGTTCGCCGAGCGGGGGCGCGGGCGCGGGCGCGTCATGGTGGTGCTGCTGGCGAGGGCGGTCGCGCGGGCCTTGCCCGGCCCCATCACGGCGTTCAGGGCGACGGTGGGGATCCTGGTCACGGGTGGTTGGCCCTACCTGCTCGCCGTCCGGTGCCGCAGTTGGTGGCCGGGGTCGCCGGGATGGGCCTCTTCGCGCTTCTCGCCTACGCGATGTCGCACCAGCACACCGATTCGGTCTCCGTCAGCGTGTGGATCTACGTGTGCTGTGCCTGGACGGGGTTCATCGGCGGCGGCGTCCTCTGTTGTGCCGGGTGTACGGGCGCGTCGCGGTCAGCACGGCAGTGGGTGTCCTCATCGCCGAACTGTCGACCGTAGCCGTCACCTGGTCGTCTTCTTCGTGTGTCACCCCCAGGCTGTAGAACCGTGGTCGCGAGTGCATTGGAGGGGTGCGGTGGACGGGAGCACGACCCTGTCGGCGAAGGATGATCGGATCTGGTTTCCGGGGAATCCGTGGCCTGGCGGGCACAGGATCGAGGAGTTCGCCTGGAAGGGCCGGCTGGACCCCGAGTCCGGCCTGCGGTTCGTCTTCGAGTTGGAGAGTGCCGACTACGACGCGGAGGACTCGCCCGGTCGCGAGGAGGACGAAGACTCCGAAGACGGGCCGGACTTCGAGGCGAAGATCGTCTGGTGCAACTACCACAGTTGCACCATCAGCGCCGCCCGGGGTTTCGTCGCGGGATCTCCGGACGAGCCGCTGGATTTCGACGCGCTGACCGGCCGCGCCTTCCATGTCGACGGCCTCGACGAAGTGGACGAGATCGAGGACTGGGACGACTTCGCCTTCCACATCTACCTGCTCGGCCATGACTCGGTCGCCGATCATCGGATCCGCTTTCCCACCCGGCATGCACCGTTCGAATTCGGACTCGAATGGGACGGGCGCATAGCACTGACCTACGTGGGCGAGGAGGAGTACAAGTACCGGTTCCGTGCCGGGGTCGGTCGAGTGGCGTTCCAGGGGTTCGAAGTTCCCGATGACCTGGACGACAAGGCGGCGGACGGGCTGCTGAAGGCCTGCCTCCGGGATCCGGAGCGGTTCCGGCTCTCGCAGGAGGGCCGTGAGCGCTGGTACGTGCCGATCTCCTGAAGGGTCGGTCTCGACGTGAGGCCGTTGCCCCTGCCTGACTCAGGATCCACGGTGCGCGGCCAGAGCCATAGGCAGTTCGTTGAGGGTTGAGATGCGGTGTATGCCGGTCGGCGTCGGGGTCGCCGTTTCCGCTCGGTCCAGCCAGATGGCGTGGAGGCCTGCGTTGTGGGCGCCTACGGCGTCGATGTCGAGTTTGTCGCCGACGTAGGCGACTGCGGTGGGAGGCAGGTTCAGGGCGGTGCAGGCGGCCTGGAATGCCGCGGGGTCCGGTTTCGCGCGGCCGAGCCGGTCGGAGCAGAGGAGCACTTCGAAATGGTGGCGCAGGCCCAGTGCCGTCAGCCTGCGCTCCTGGTGGACGGTACTGGAGTTGGACAGGATCCCCTTCCGGTGAGGAAGGGCGTCCAAGGCCGCGGCCACGTCGGGGAACGCTGACCAGGCCGCTTCAAAAAGCGCCTCGTACCGGTCGTACCAGGCGTCCGCCTCGGTGTCGCTCAGCGGACGGTCCACGAACCTGCGGACTCGCGTACGGCGTTGTTGCTCGTAGGTCAGCTCACCGGCCGCGAGACGCCGGTACTCGCTCGTGGTGATCTGGTGCCACCGGTCCAAGGCGGCCTGGTCGGAGGGAAGACCTTCCGCCTCGAAGTGGTGCAGCAGTCCGGCGCGTTCCGAGCCGGTGAAGTCGAAGAGCGTGTCGTCGACGTCCCACAGGACAGCCTCGATCATGTCTGGAGACTAGGACGCCCGACGGTTCTGGACGCGCTGAGAGCTCCCGCTCAGCAGTTCGCTGACGCTGGACGGGCCGCGGCGCCGCCCGGGCTTGGTTTGAGGGCGGATCGTCGGTGGGGTCTGATTCGCTGGTCGACCGGAGCCGACGACGCATGCCCGCGGGGGCTGGAACGGAGCACACAATGAAGGCCGTTCGTTTCGACCGGTTCGGCGGTCCCGAGGTATTGGGGCTCGTTGACATGCCCGATCCTCATCCGGGGCCCGGGCAGGTCCGGATCGCGGTCCGGGCGGCCGGGGTGAGCGCGAGCGACTGGAAGAAGCGCCAGGGGCAGATGGATCCGGAGCTCCCGCAGACACTGGGGTACGAGGCGGCGGGGGTCGTCGACGAGATCGGCGAGGGTGCGGCGGACGCGGCCGTCGGCGATCGCGTGTTCGGCTTCTGTGTCGAAGGGGCGGCCCAGGCCGAGCTGGCGGTGCTGTCCCACTACGCGCCGATTCCGCCCTCGCTCGACTTCGCCGGCGCCGCGGCGCTGCCGGCGGCCATCGAGACGGCCACGCGCGCGCTCGACCAGCTCGGCGTCGGGGACGGCGCGACGCTGCTCGTCAACGGCGCGTCCGGGAGCGTCGGCGGCGCCGCGGTCCAGCTCGCCGTGGTGCGCGGCGCGCGTGTGCTCGGCACCGCCGGCCCGGGGAACCAGGAGTACCTGCGCTCTTTGGGGGCCGAGCCGGTCGTCTACGGCGAGGGGCTCGTCGAGCGGGTGCGCGCGCTGGCGCCGGACGGCGTCGACCTGGCGCTCGACGTCGCCGGGAACGGGGTGCTGCGCGAGCTGATCGGGCTCGCCGGCGATGCGGAGCGCGTCGTCACGGTCGCCGACTTCGTCGGCGCCCGGGAGCACGGGGTGCGGTTCAGCCGCGGGGACGCCGGCCGCGCGGTCCACGTGCTCGGCGAGATCGGGCCGCTGATCGAGGCGGGGCGCTTCTCGCCGCCGACCGTGTGGACCTTCCCGCTCGCCGACGTCGCGGATGCGCACCGCGCCGGCGAGGGCGGGAAGGTGCGCGGGAAGCTCGTGCTGCTGGTCGGCTGACGCGGGGACGCGCGCGGAGCTGGGACGATGAAGGCCGCCGCTGTAGGGTCCTGAGTTATGGCGCGGGCGGTGTCTCGGGATCCTGACCGGCTTGTTCTGTTCACCGACGCTGTCGTGGCGATCGCCGTGACGCTTCTGGTGCTGCCGCTGGTCGACGTGGTGCCGGAGGCGGTCGGCGCGCACCAGCGGTCGGTCGAGGTGATCACCGGGCACTGGGCGCAGATCGGGAGCTTCGCCCTCAGCTTCGTGGTGATCATCCGGCTGTGGTTCGTCCACCACCGGGTGTTCGAGCACATCGGCGGCTACACGCGGGCGCTGATGCTGGTGAACACGGGATGGCTGCTGGCCATCGTGGTCCTGCCGTTCCCGACGGAGATGGCCGCCTCCTATCCGGGGGACGACCGCTTCACGGTGATGCTGTACATCGGGAACATCCTCGTCGCGTGCGTCCTCCAGACCGCGCTGACGGTGATCTCCTACCGCGACCCCGACGTCGCGCTGGAGTTCGATCCGCCGACGATCGAGTCGGTCCGGGGCGCGCTGTCGAACGTGGCGCTGCTCGCCGTGGGCCTGGCCGTGGTCGCGGCCTTCCCCGGCATCTCCTACTTCGCGCTGCTGCTGCTCTTCGCGCAAGCCCCGGTCGACAGGCTGTGGAGACTCGCCGGCGTCTGACGCCCTCCGGGGGCCGGCGGCCCGGGAACTGGACGCTGCGCCACCGACTCCACGACCCGCCCCTCGCCTCTGCTCGGGCGCCGGCTCCGGGACCGGGCCGACACCGGTCGGCAGGCTCGAAGGGGGCCTTACTTGACGGCTATACAGAACAGCCCGGCACCCGGGGCCTCTGCCGGGGCGGACAGGATGGGAAGCAGGAGTTCGTAAAGCCGGCCGCGCCAGGCCGCCTTCACCAGGCCGTCGATCGGTGCGTCACCGTAGGCGATCTCCTGGATCCTGACGCTGGACAGCATGTCGGAAAGCTGAGAGTGGCCGCGGGGTTCGTATTCGGTGATCTCGATATCGCGGAACCCGCAGTTCCGCAGGAGGTTGTGAAGGTCTTCGGCTTCGTAGTACCGCCGATGGTTCCATCGAGCATCGAAAAGCCTCCGGTACCGCTCCGCCAACTCCGCATCACGGGACGCCGACGCATACTCGCTGAAGTAGAGCCACTCGCGTTTCCGCGGGGTCGGCACGGTGAGTCGCAGACTTCCTCCCGACGCCAGCACCCGGTGAATTTCAGTCAATGCGACAATCGGGGCATCGACATGCTCCAGGACCGAGTTCGAGATCGCGGACCGCAGTCGTCCGTCACCGAAGGGCAGGCGCTTCAAGTCTGCGCACAGGACCCGGTCGTAGACATGGCCCCGTGCGGCGGCACGGCAGCGATCGAGGTCGGCGTCCAGGCCGAATGTGATGCGCATGGGCAGCAGAGTGGCGAATTCACCGTTTCCGCAACCGAGATCGACGGATGGGGTCGGAAGCGTCTCGTCCCCTAAGAGGATGGCCTCCTGGCTCCGGAAGAGGGCCTTTCCAGGACTCCACACCCACATCTCGAGGGCGCGACGCAGAACGTCGGCGGGTGATGCTCCGGTCATTCGGACGCCGCGGCTTCTGACGGATCAGAGTGCGTCAACGGTCTGCTTTATAGACGGGTACAAAGCCACCATGTCGTCGAACTTCTTCGGCTTGCCGGTTTCGTTGTAGAAGGCTTCACTGTAGTTCCGGATCACGGGACTCTCCACCACCAGGGTCATCGTGCGGTCCGATATGTCGCTGAGACTGTGTATCTCGTCGTACGTGAGCGTGTAGATCTTGCTGGCGCGGAACACCTCGCGCCGCCGAAGGTCTTCCTCCACATGCTCGCCTCGCCGTTGGAAGCGATGGTGTGTGAACCCGCCGCGCAGGATGATCGATGCGAACGAGTAACGGTGATTGTGCGGGACCACCGCATATCCTCGCGCCCGTGCGTCCTGCGGTTTGTACTGGTGGAGCCAGACACGGCATCCGGACGATTCCGCGCGGTCGATGAACCACTTGTAGTGCGTGGAGGTGTCGCGGCTCTTCATCCCTCGGAGTTCCAGGTCCCCCGACGCCCATGCCGTGACCTCGTCGCGGAGTATCCAGGGGCGGTCACGAAGACCGGCGAGGAGGCTCACCACGCCTGCGGGAACGAGTTCGGGCGGGCTCCATCGCACCTCGTGGAGCCGGTCGAGGAATTCTCCGAAACCGCTCAGAGATAAATGAGGAGCACTTTTCATCGAACGTCTCCTTGGAAAGCGATGGCAGATTCGACGATCTTCTGTGTAAATTCGTCCAGCACACACAGGCTTTGCTTCTTGAAGGGCATCCACCGGTACTCGGTGTGATTGCGCGATTCCAGGACGACGTCCGCGCTGTGCACGGTCATCAAGAAGTTCAGCTGCACGTTATGGAGACGCACTTCGGTTCCAGGGATCGTGCTCCGAAACGACGAGTGCCCGATCAGCGCCGTAACCTCGCCACGCAGTCCGGTCTCCTCCCGGAGTTCACGGCGAACCGCGTCTTCGACATCTTCGAGAAAGTTGACGCTCCCTCCAGGCAGGGCCCATACGCCGGGCAGCAGGTCTTCGTTCGAACTTCTTTTCAGTATGAGAAACTTCTTTTCGTAGACCGCCACTGCGGCGACCACGAAATTGAACCGCTCGGCCCGCGACTCCTGGGCCAGGAGTTTCATTGCCTCCGGCATCCTATCTGCCAATCTTCTTGATTTCGGTCGCGTAGTTCGCGATGAACTTCTCATAGTCCTCGCGTATGCGCGCCAGGTCTGCCGACTCCAACGCCGAAAAGCCGATCCCGGCGAGGTAGGCCAACAGCACGTCGTCGTCGTCTCCCGAGGTGAATCTCTTGATCGGCTGCGCCCAGCGCAGTTGGCGCCTGCATTCATCCTTGAATATCTCGTACAGTTGGCTGCTCTTGCCGTAGCGCACTGTCTCGGGGTGCATGCTCCGGAGAGATTCAGGGGATCGGTAGAGCGCTGTGTAGATCGCATCATCCACAAGTTCGATGCGCAGTGCCGACGTGCCGGCCACCACGCCCACTTCGACTTCGCAGTGCTCACGGGAGTCGAAGAGCGCCACCACCGAGCTGAGGATCTCGCTCTTGATCTGGTGTTTGATGCTCGACAGATCGCGCCCGGCCTCCTCCGGCCTCTTGCGGCGGTCCTGGGCGCGCGCCTCGATGGCGAGCCGGTCTCGCGGGTCGACCATGAGAACCCGGACGACCTCGAGGTTGTGATCGCAATGCCGGATCCGGGCGGGAACGTACTTGGCGCTGGTGGATCGTACGATGTACTCGCGGGAACTGCAAATATCCGAGATGAGATCGCGATTGAAGCGCTGGTCGAATCCCGCCGCCGGAGGATAGATGCTGCGAGGCAGGAAAAGCTCGTTCAATTGCGTTATCTGCTCTAACATGGTGACATGGTGATCGACTAACTGGGTCGCGATCTCCTTGCGGATAAGCTCCGCGTATTCTCGGTTGCCGAGCACAGTATATATGACGGCGAACATGATCGAAGCGGCGAGTCCCGTCCCGATCTGAGCTAATTTGACCCTGGTCGTCGTAGAATCATCAAGAAATATCAGCACCAGGGCGAGGAGGGCGCCTGTGGCGAATGTCAGGGCTAGAGCGTAGAGGTAGGGAGCCTTCTGCGGCTTGGGGGGTTTCTTGAGCAATGAGCGCACCGGTGGCATCAGCTCGCCATTCGCATCGAGTGCCTCATTTCACTCGGCCAGGTCCGTGGGCGCCAGTACGCGCGAGTATGGCGCGCCATCTGATCAAAGTCCAGAGAATGCAGGCCTTCGGTATGGTTCGGCCCGATCGGTGAAACGAAATGACACCGAGGACCGCCGCGTCCGCCCCAGTGGGACATGCTGGATCGCTCCATCGGGACGGCACCGCGGGTACCGGCGGGAGTGGCGGGTCTGCCGCAGCTGGCAGACCTCATACACGCACGGGTGCCTCGGGCCTTGGCCGGTCCACTCAGATCCGGTGCGGCTTATCGGGGTTTAACCCTCGGGGCGGCATGCTCGGCGGCATGCGTGTACTGATCGTCGAGGACGAGCGGGTGCTCGCGGACACGATCGCCGAGGGACTGCGGGACGAGGCCATGGCCGTCGACGTGGTCTACGACGGCGACGCCGCGCTGGAGCGGGCCTCGTACAACGAGTACGACGTGGTGGTCCTCGACCGGGACCTGCCCATGGTCCACGGCGACGACGTGTGCCGGGAGCTGGTGGGGCGGCGGAGCCGCGCGCGGATCCTCATGCTGACCGCGTCCGGGGACGTCGACGACCGGGTGGACGGGCTGTCGCTCGGCGCCGACGACTACCTGCCGAAGCCGTTCGTGTTCGGCGAGCTGGTGGCGCGGGTGCGGGCGCTGGCGCGCAGGTCGGGGCCGCCGGTGCCGCCCGTCCTTGAGGGGCGGGGCATCCGGCTCGACCCGTACCGGCGGAAGGCCGCGCGGGACGGGCGGGAGCTGCGGCTGACGAACAAGGAGTTCGCCGTGCTGGAGGAGCTGCTGCGGGCGGAGGGCGGCGTGGTGAGCGCCGAGCGGCTGCTGGAGCGGGCGTGGGACGAGAACATCGACCCGTTCAGCAACATCGTCCGGGTCACGATGGCGACGCTGCGGCGCAAGCTCGGGCAGCCGCCGGTGATCGAGACGGTGACCGGGTCCGGGTACCGGCTGGAGGCATGGTGAAGAGGCTGAGCGTCAGGACGCGGCTCACGCTGGTGTACGGGTCGCTGTTCCTCGTCACGTCGGCCGCGCTGGTCGCGGTGACGTACCTGCTGACCGTCAGGACGATGGACAACCGGTTCACGTCGCGGCAGAGCGTGGACGCGACGACGATCACGCGGCTGCGGGCGCTGGCCATCAACGGCGACGTCAGCGAGCTGGTGAAGCTGAAGGCTGACGCCGACCGGGAGCTGGCCCGGCAGAAGCACGACGTCCTGGAGCAGCTGCTGCAGAGCTCCCTGGTGACGATGCTGGTGCTCGGCGTCCTGGCCGTCGTGATCGGGTACGTGGTGGCGGGGCGGATGCTGCGGCCGCTGCACACGGTGACCGCGACGGCGCGGCGGCTGTCGGAGAGCAACCTGCACGAGCGGATCGCGCTGGACGGCCCGCAGGACGAGATCAAGGACCTGGCCGACACCTTCGACCGGATGCTGGACCGGCTGAACCGCGCGTTCGACGCCCAGCGCCGGTTCGTCGCGAACGCCTCGCACGAGCTGCGCACGCCGCTGACCATCAACCGGACGGTGCTGGAAGTCGCGCTGGCGAGCCGCCGGAGCCCACCGGAGACCAGGGCGCTCGCGGACGTCCTGCTCGGCAACACCGCGCGCCACGAGCGGCTCATCGAGGGGCTGCTGCTGCTCGCGAAGTCCGAGCGGGAGCTGGCGACCCGGGCCGAGACGCCGCTGGAGGACGTGGTGCGCAGCGCGCTCGACCAGGTCGAGGGGCAGGCGGAGGAGGCGGCCGTGGACGTCGAGGCGCGGCTCGGCCCGGCCGCGGTGGCCGGCGACCCGGTGCTGCTGGAGCGGTGCGCGGTGAACCTGCTGGAGAACGCCGTGAAGTACAACGTGCGGGACGGGCGGATCTGGGTGAGCACGGGCGTCCGGGACGGCGAGGCGTTCCTGCGGGTGGTCAACACGGGGCGGCCCGTGCCGTCCTACGAGGTGGCGACGATCTTCGAGCCGTTCCGGCGGCTGCGCGCGGACCGGACGGGGTCGAAGGACGGCGCGGGCCTCGGCCTGTCGATCGTGCGGGCGGTCGTCGGCGCGCACGGCGGCGCGGTCGACACCGTCCCGCGGCCGGACGGCGGCCTGTCGATCACGGTCCGGCTGCCGACGTCCGCCGGCCCCGTCCTCGCCGCCTAGGGCCTGCTTCGATCGGCCACGCACGCGAACGCGTGACCTGGCCGGTGGAGCGAAGCCGGAGGCGAGCGGAACCGGGCAGATCGCGAAGCGATGCCGCGTTCGCCCAGGCCCGGTCACGTAGCGAGCCGCAAGGCGAGCGAAGTGGGCCGGGAGTGAATCAACGCAGCGGGGGCTGCGGCCACGCGACGCGGCCCTCGGGCTCGGGCCGGTCGGGGCGGGCGGTCAGCCAGCGGTGCACGACCTTGCCGGTGGCGTTGCGCGGCAGCTCGGGGATGAAGTACACGTCGCGGGGCACCGCGTACCGGGCGACCTGCGCGTGCACGTAGGCGCGCACGGCGTCGGCGTCGAGCCTCGCGCCGGGCCGCAGGACGATGTACGCGGCGAGGCGCTGCCCCCATTCGGGGTCGGACACGCCGGTGACCGCGACCTCGCGGATCTCCGGCATCCGCAGCAGGGCGTCCTCCACGTCGCGGGGGACGATGTTCTCGCCGCCGGACACGATCATGCCGTCGCCGCGGCCGTCCACGAACAGCAGGCCGCGGTGGTCGATGTGGCCGAGGTCGCCGGTGGCGAGCAGCCCGTCGCGGACCTCCATCGGCTCGCCGCCGGTGTAGCCCTCGAACAGCAGCTCGTTCGCGGCGAAGATGTGCCCGCGGGTGGAGCGGCCCACCCGGCGGCCCTCGTCGTCGAGGATCGCCAGCGAGGTGTTGCGGGGCGGGCGCCCGGCGGTGCGCGGGTCGAGCCGCAGTTCGCGCGGGGTCGCGATGGACACCCAGGACGCCTCGGTGGAGCCGTAGATGTTGTAGAGCCGGTCGCCGAACGCGTCCATGAACCGGGTGGCGAGGTCGCCGGGCAGCGCGGAGCCGCCCAGCGCCGCGATCCGCAGCGAGGACGTGTCGTACTCGGCGCGGACCTCGGGTGCCAGGTCGAGGACCCGCTGCAGCATGACCGGGACGGCGAACACCGTGACGTCGCGGTAGGAGGCGATCGTCCGCAGCGTCTGCTCGGGGTCGAAGCGGCGGTGCAGGACGACCGGCGCACGCAGCGCCCACGCCATCTGCAGCGCGGCGTAGCCCCAGGTGTGGAACAGCGGCGCCTCGACGATCATGGTCTGCCGGGCGCGCAGCGGGATCCGGGACGTCACCGAGGCCAGCGGCCACAGGCCCGGGCGGGGCGGGCGGCGGGCGCCCTTGGGTCGTCCGGTGGTCCCCGAGCTCAGCATGATCGTCCGGCTCTGGATCTGCGGCGGCGCGGCGGCGGCCGGCGGCGTCGAGCGGATGATCTCCTCGATGCTCGGGCCGCCCTGGTCGGCGGGGACGGGCGCGAGGTCCGGGGAAGTGCGGGGCGGCGGCAGCGTCGCGGCGGGGACGGGCGCCGAGAGCGGGGCCGCGGCCGGCGGCCGGCGGTCGGCCCACAGCACGTTCCGGCGCAGCGCGATCGGGACGTTCGCCAGCAGCGGCGCGAACTCGGCGTCCGCGACGAGCAGGGTGGGGCGCAGCTCGCCGAGCACGGCGCGGATCTGGCCCGTTCCGAAACCGGTGTTGAGCAGCACGACCTCGGCTCCGCGCCGGGAGCACGCGAGGAGGGTGAGGGCCATGCCGCGGTGGTTGCGGCACAGGACGCCGACGCGGGGGCGGGGGCCGTGCAGGGGCAGTCCGGCGGCGAGGCGGGCGGCCTGCTCGTCCAGTTCGGCGAACGTCAGCTCGCCCTCGTCGTCGATCAGGGCGGGGCGCGACGGGGAGCGGGCGGCGGCGGAGGCGACCAGCCCCGCGAGCGAGGTGCCCCAGCGGCGCAGCGTGCCGAGCTGCCGGAGGAGCCGGCGGGGTCCGCCGGAGAACAGCAGGCCGGTGCGCAGCAGCAGCGCCGCGAGGTCGCGGATGTGCCCGATCCGGCGGCGCACCCCCGGCCGGTACGCGGGCCTCGCGTGGGTCACCGTGCCTCCTCCGGTGATTTCGGGTCACGCTACCCATCCGTCATGAACCGAACAAGGGCACCAGGGCCCATGCCGGCGGGCATCCGGCCGCTGAGCACCGCGTCAGTGGTTACTGACGAGTAGCATTGAGGGTTACCAGCGAGTAGCATCGCTGATGCGGGTACTCGTGCCGCCGGCAGGGGCGGCACGAGGCTCGACACCTCCATCAGAGTCCATCCCAGGGAGGACGACCCGTGCCTCGCACCGCACGCGACGTCGTGTTCGTCGACGGCGTCCGCACGCCGTTCGGCAAGGCCGGCCCCAAGGGCCTGTACGCGCAGACCCGCGCCGACGACATGGTCGTCCGCGCGATCCGCGAGCTGATGCGCCGCAACCCGTCCCTCCCGCCCGAGCGGGTGGACGAGGTCGCCATCGCCGCCACCACCCAGACCGGGGACCAGGGCCTGACCATCGGGCGGTCCGCCGCCGTGCTGGCCGGGCTGCCGAAGAGCGTCCCCGGCTTCGCCGTCGACCGGATGTGCGCGGGCGCGATGACCGCCGTGACCACGACCGGCGCCGGCATCTCGTTCGGCTCCTACGACGTCGCCATCGCGGGCGGCGTCGAGCACATGGGCCGGCACCCGATGGGCGAGGGCGTCGACCCGAACCCGCGGTTCCTCGCCGACAAGCTGGTAGACCCGTCCGCCCTGGTCATGGGCTCGACGGCGGAGAACCTGCACGACCGGTTCCCCGGCATCACCAAGGAGCGCGCCGACGCCTACGCGGTGCGCAGCCAGCGGAAGGTCGCCGAGGCGTACGCGGCCGGAAAGATCCAGCCCGACCTGGTGCCCACCGCGGTCCGGTCCGCCGAGCTGGGTTGGGGGCTCGCCGCCGAGGACGAGCCTCCGCGCCCCGGCACGACGATGGAGAGCCTGGCCGCGCTGAAGACCCCGTTCCGCGTGCACGGCAACGTCACCGCGGGCAACGCCGCGGGCCTCAACGACGGCGCCACCGCCTGCCTCCTCGCGGCCGAGGACGCCGCGCGCGAGCTCGGCCTCACGCCGCGGATGCGGCTCGTCGACTTCGCGTTCGCCGGTGTGGAGCCCGAGGTCATGGGCGTCGGGCCGGTCCCCGCGACCGAGAAGCTCCTCGCCCGCAACTCGCTGACCATGGACGACATCGGCCTCATCGAGATCAACGAGGCGTTCGCCGTGCAGGTGCTCGCGTTCCTGGAGCACTTCAAGATCGCCGACGACGACGCGCGGGTGAACCCGTGGGGCGGCGCGATCGCCCTCGGCCATCCCCTCGCCTCGTCCGGCGTGCGGCTCATGAACCAGCTGTCCCGCCTTTTCGAGGAGCGCACGGACGTCCGGTTCGGGCTGACGACGATGTGCGTCGGCATGGGCATGGGCGGAACCGTCCTCTGGGAGAACGTGAACTGGGAGGGCGCCAAGTGAACCCTGACATCTTCAAGGACGAGGTCGTCACGCACGCGCATGTCCGCGATGTGACGCTGCCGTACGGCGCGGGCACGCTCGCGCTCATCACGCTCGACAACGGCTTCGACCACACCAAGCCCAACACGTTCGGCCCCGGCGGGCTCGCCGAGCTGAACGCCGCGCTCGACGCCGTCGCCGCCCGCGACGACATCGCGGCCGTCGCCGTCACCGGCAAGCCGTTCATCTTCGCGGTCGGCGCCGACCTCAAGGGCGTCCCGCTGATCCGGCGGCGCGAGGACGCGGCGGCCATCGGCCGGCTCGGCCACGACGTGTTCCGCCGCCTCGGCGAGTTGGACGTCCCGTCCTTCGCCTACTACAACGGCGCTGCCATGGGCGGCGGCGTCGAGGTCGGCCTGCACTGCACCTACCGGACGATCTCGCGCGGCGTCCCGGCGTTCGCGCTGCCCGAGGCGTTCCTCGGCCTCGTCCCCGGATGGGGCGGCACCTACCTGCTGCCGAACCTGATCGGCGCGGAGAAGGCGCTCAAGGTCGTCATCGAGAACCCCATGTCCCAGAACCGGATGCTCAAGGGCGCGCAGGCCTACGAGCTGGGCATCGCCGACGCGATCTTCGACTCGGCCGACTTCCTGGAGGAGTCCCTGGCCTGGACGGCCCGGGTGCTGAACGGCGAGATCACCGTCCGGCGTCCCGAGGTCGACAAGGGCAAGGCGTGGGACGACGCCGTCGCGATGGCCCGCTGGACCGTGGACGGCAAGCTGCACGGCGCGGCCCCGTCCTACACCCGGGCGCTGGACCTGGTCGCCGCCGCCAAGGACCGCACCCGCGACGAGGGCTTCGCCGCCGAGGACGAGGCCCTGGCGGACCTCATCATGAGCGACGAGCTGCGCGCCGGCCTGTACGCGTTCGACCTCACCCAGAAGCGCGCGAAGAGGCCCGCGGGGGCGCCGGACAAGGAGCTCGCCCGCAAGGTCACCAAGGTCGGCGTCGTCGGCGCCGGCCTGATGGCATCGCAGCTCGCCCTGCTGTTCGCGCGGCGCCTGGAGGTGCCGGTCGTGCTGACCGACCTCGACCAGGAGCGCCTGGACAAGGGCGTCGGCTACGCGCACGGCGAGATCGACAAGCTGCTCGGCAAGGGCCGGCTGTCCCCCGACAAGGCCAACCGGCTCAAGGGGCTCATCACCGGCTCGCTGACCAAGGACGCGTTCGCCGACGCCGACTTCGTCATCGAGGCCGTCTTCGAGGAGATGTCGGTCAAGCAGAAGGTGTTCGCCGAGGTCGAGGAGTACGTCTCCGCGGAGTGCGTCCTCGCGACCAACACCTCCTCGCTGTCGGTCACCGAGATGGCCTCCGGGCTCGCGCACCCCGAGCGGGTGGTCGGGTTCCACTTCTTCAACCCGGTCGCGGTGCTGCCGCTGCTGGAGATCGTCCGCGGCGAGCGGACCGACGACGCGGCCCTCGCCACGGCGTTCGCCACGGGCAAGGCGCTGAAGAAGTCGTGCGTCCTGGTCAAGGACGCCCCGGCATTCGTCGTCAACCGCGTCCTGCTGCGGCTGCTCGCCGAGATCGTCAAGACGGTGGACGAGGGCACGCCGATCGAGGCGGCCGAGCGCGCCGCCGCCCCGCTCGGCCTGCCGATGCCGCCGTTCGTGCTGATGGGCCTGGTCGGCCCGGCGATCGCGCTGCACGTCAACGAGACCCTGCACGGGGCCTTCCCGGACCGGTTCCCGCTGTCGGACAACCTGGCGAAGATGGTCGCGGCCGGCAAGAGCGGCGTGTACCTGCCCGACTTCACCCTCGACCCCGAGGTCGTGGAGATCTTCTCCGGCGGGACGAGCCCGTCCACCGAGGAGCAGGTCCTCGACCGGGCGCTCGCCGCGCTCGCCGACGAGATCCGGATCATGCTCGACGAGGGCGTGGTCGCGGCGGCGCAGGACATCGACCTGTGCATGATCCTCGGCGCCGGCTGGCCGTTCCACCTCGGCGGCATCACCCCGTACCTGGACAGGTCGGGCGTCGCCGAGCGGGCCGCGGGCGGTCGCTTCCTGGAGCCGGGGGTCGCCTCCCTGCCCGCCTGACCCGCGGCCGACCGGATCCCCGGACGGATCCGGAGCCCCCATCACGGAGAGAGGCGTTCCGAACACGGTTCGGAACGCCTCTTTTCCGGCGTTTCCCCACGTCACGGACATGCACGGGTTTCGGCGGATCATAACCCGCGCACATATGGGCATACGGCTGTCGGCCTTATGCCGAAAACCGGACACCGGGACGCGAAGGGGCAACGAGACGTGAACGTGCTGCGCACGAAGTCGGTCGAGCAGTCGATCAGGGATACCGAGGAGCCGGAGCACCGGCTCCGCCGCGACCTGTCGGCGTTCGATCTCACCGTCTTCGGAATCGGCGTGATCATCGGAACCGGCATCTTCGTGCTCACCGGCGAGGTCGCCAAGGACAAGGCCGGTCCGGCGGTCGCGCTGTCGTTCATCCTCGCCGCCGTCGTGTGCGGCCTCGCGGCGCTCTGCTACGCCGAGTTCGCCTCCACCGTCCCGGTCGCCGGCTCGGCCTACACGTTCTCCTACGCCACGATCGGGGAGTTCCCCGCCTGGATCATCGGCTGGGACCTCATCCTGGAGATGGCCCTCGGCGCGGCCGTGGTGTCGGTCGGCTGGTCGGGCTACTTCGCCTCGCTGCTGGACGACGTCGGGATCACGATCCCGACGGCGCTCGCCGCCCCGCCGGGCGAAGGCGGGACGGTGAACGTCCCCGCCATCTGCCTCGTGCTGGCGGTGACCGCGCTGCTCGTCCTCGGCGTCAAGATCTCCTCGCGGGTGAACGCGGTGGTCGTCTCGATCAAGGTGGCCATCGTGCTGCTGGTGATCTTCGCCGGGCTGTTCTTCGTCAAGGGCGCCAACTACCACCCCTTCATCCCGCCGTCCAAGCCGACGCCGAGCGTGGAGGGCCTCAAGGCGCCGCTGATCCAGGTCCTGACCGGCAGCGCGCCGGTCAGCTACGGCTGGCTCGGCATCTTCTCCGCCGTCGCCATCGTGTTCTTCGCCTACATCGGCTTCGACATCGTCGCGACCGCGGCCGAGGAGGCGCGGCGCCCGCAGCGGGACCTGCCGGTCGGGCTCATCGGCTCCCTCGTCATCACCGCCGTCCTGTACGCGGCCGTCGCGACCGTCGTCGTCGGCATGCAGAAGTACACCGAGCTGAGCGTCGCCGCGCCGCTCGCGGACGCGTTCAAAGCCGTCGGCCATCCCGTCTTCGCCACGATCATCAGCATCGGCGCGGTCGTCGGCCTCACCACCGTCGTGCTCATCCTGCTCCTCGGGCAGAGCCGCATCTTCTTCGCGATGGGCCGCGACGGCCTGATGCCGCCCTGGCTCTCGGCCGTGCACCCGCGCTTCGGCACCCCCTACCGCGCGACCGTCATCATGGGCGTGATCGTCGCGGTGCTCGCCGGGTTCATCCCGCTCGCCGAGCTGGCCGAGCTGGTCAACATCGGCACGCTGTTCGCCTTCCTCGTCGTCTCGGTCGCCGTGGTGGTGCTGCGCAACACCCGCCCCGACCTGCCGCGCGCGTTCCGCACGCCGTGGGTGCCGGTCATCCCGATCCTGTCCGTGCTCGCCTGCCTGTTCGTGATGATCAACCTGCCGGTGGAGACCTGGCTGCGGTTCCTCGCCTGGATGGTCATCGGCGGCGTCGTCTACGCTTTGTACGGGTACCGGCACAGCATGGTGGGACGCCGGGGGGACGGGGAGCGCATCGTCTACAAGTCCTGACGCCCCCAGTGACGGGACTCACGGTGTCCTTTCGACCGACGGGTGGGCACAATGACCCGCATGGCTTCTCCAGCGCGCGTCGCGGTGATCGGTTCGGGCCCGGCGGGGATCTACGCCGCCGAGGCCCTCGTGAAGCAGGGCGGCGACGACGTACGGGTGGACGTCTTCGACCGGCTGCCGACGCCGTACGGGCTGGTGCGCTACGGCGTCGCGCCCGACCACACGTCCATCAAGTCGATCGCCAAGTACCTGCAGCGGGTGCTGGAGAACCCGGCGGTCCGGTTCTTCGGGTGCGTCGAGCTCGGCCGCGACCTCACCCGCGACGACCTGCTCGGATGCTACGACGCCGTCCTCTACTCGACCGGCGCGATGGTCGACCGGCACATGCGGATCCCGGGTGAGGACCTGCCCGGCAGCATCGCCGCGACCGACTTCGTCAACTGGTACTGCGGGCACCCCGACGCCGCCGACCACGCGTTCGACCTGTCGGTCGAGGAGGTCGCGGTGGTCGGCGTCGGGAACGTCGCGGTGGACGTCGTCCGGATCCTCGCCAAGACGGCCGCCGAGCTGCGCGACACCGACGTGCCCGAGCAGGTGATCGAGGCGCTGTCGCGGAGCCGGGTGAAGCGCATCCACATGATCGGGCGGCGCGGGCCGGCGCAGGCGAAGTTCACCACGAAGGAGGCGCGCGAGCTGGGCGAGCTGCCCAACGCGAGCATCCACGTCAGCCCGCAGGACATGGAACTCGACCCGGCGAGCGCCGAACTGGCCGAGAGCGACCGGCACGTCCGCGGCAACATCAAGGTGCTGAACGGCTGGACGGGCGAGCCCGCCCCCGGGCGCGCCCGCCACATCGACGTGCGGTTCTGGCGCGCCCCCGCCGAGATCCTCGGCACCGACCGGGTGGAGGGCCTCCGGCTGGAGCGGACCCGGCTGGACGAGTCGGGCCGCGTCACCGGCACCGGCGAGTTCGAGACGCTGCCGGTCGGCATGGTGCTGCGGTCCGTCGGCTACCAGAGCGTCCCGCTGGAGGGCGTCCCGTTCGACGAGCGCTCCTTCGTCGTCCCGAACGAGGGCGGCCGCATCCTCGGCCCGGACGGCGGCTACGTCCCGCGCGAGTACGTCGCCGGCTGGATCAAGCGCGGCCCGTCCGGCGTCGTCGGGACCAACAAGTCCGACGCCGCCGAGACCGTCCGCAACCTCCTGGAAGACCTCGCGGACGCGAAGACGGCACCGGAAGGGGCCATCGAGGAGCTGCTGGAGTCGCGGGGGCTGCCCGTCGTCACCTACGACGACTGGCTGAACCTCGACGCCGCCGAGATCGCCCTCGCCCGCAGCCTCGACCGAGGGGAACGCGTCAAGCTCGCCCGCTGGGAGGCGATGCGGTCCGCCTGCCGGGGGTCCGCGTAATCCCCGGCGAAGTCCCCACCGGGAAACTAGTGACTCGACGGTGAGGCTGACGCTACGGTGCGCGTGTGACCGGCGGTCCAGAACTGTACGGGTTCCCCCCACCCGAGACGGTCCCCGACCTCAGGTGGCTCGGCCCCGACTACGTCTCCGTACTCGTGTACGACCTGACGCAGGGTCTCCTGCGCCAGGACCCGCACACGTTCGTCATGGGCGTGCGCTGCGAGGGCGCGCCCAGCCTCGCGCCCGTGGTGGACCCGGCGGGCGTCATCCGCGCGCACGATGCGTGCTTCCCGCTCCAGGTCTACGTCCAGGACGGCGCGGGGCGCCTCTGGTGCCTGCGCGGGCAATGGACGTACTCGGGACGTGAGCTCGGCACGTCCGCCGCGTCCATCACCCACGCGTGGCGGCTGCTGTCGGCGGAGGGCGGCTAGGACCGCTCCTCCGAGGCGGCGGGCTCGTCGGCGTCGGCGGTGAGGCGGGCCACCGACTCGGTCACGTCGCGGGCGAGGGCCTGCGGGGTGAGCCCGATGTCGGCGAGGATCTGCCCCCGGGACGCGTGGTCGAGGAACTCCTGCGGGATGCCGAAGGTGCGGAGGGGCGCGTCGACGCCGGCGTCGCGCAGCAGCCGTGCCACGGCGTCGCCGACGGCGCCGGTGCGGCCGTTGTCCTCGGCGACAGCGACGAGCGTGTGCTCGCGGGCGAGGTCGAGCAGCGCCGGGTCGAGCGGCTTCACCCACCGGGGGTCGACGACGGTGACGCCGATGCCCTGCGCGGCGATCAGCTCGGCCGCCTCGACCGCGGGCGTCGCCATCGAGCCGACCGCGACCAGCAGGACGCGGGCGCCGTTGGAGCCGTCGTGGCGGGCCAGCACGTCCATGCCGCCGGCCTTGCCGACCGCCTCGATGTCGCCGGCCGCCGGGCCCTTGGGGTAGCGGATCGCGGTCGGGCCGTCGGAGACGGCCACGCACTCGCGCAGCAGCTCGCGGAGCCGGGCCCCGTCGCGCGGGACGGCGATGCGCATGCCCGGGACGAGCTGCAGGATCGACATGTCCCACATGCCGTTGTGGCTGGCGCCGTCGCTCCCGGTCACGCCGGAGCGGTCCAAGGCGAAGGTGACGGGCTGGCGGTGGAGCGCCGTGTCCATCAGGACCTGGTCGAAGGCGCGGTTCAGGAACGTGGCGTACAGCGCCACGACCGGGTGCAGGCCGCCCATCGCGAGGCCGGTCGCGGAGGTGACCGCGTGCTGCTCGGCGATGCCCACGTCGAAGATGCGGTCGGGGAACGCCTCGGCGAACGGCGCGAGCCCGACCGGGTAGAGCATCGCGGCGGTGATGCCGACGACGTCGCGGCGCTCGCGCCCGATCGCCACCATCTCCTCGCCGAAGACCTTCGTCCAGTCGGGGCCGCCCTTGCCGGTGACGAACTTGCCGGTGGCGGGGTCGAACGCGCCGCCGCCGTGCATGCAGTCCTCGGTGTCGTTCTCGGCGGGGGCGTAGCCGCGGCCCTTGGTGGTGATGCAGTGCACGATCACCGGGCGGCCGAACCCGCGGGCGCGGCGCAGCGCCCGCTCGACGGCGTCCTCGTCGTGGCCGTCGATCGGGCCGACGTACTTCATGCCGAGGTCCTCGAACATGGCCTGCGGCTGGAGGACGTCCTTGAGGCCCTTCTTGATGCCGTGCAGCGCCTCGTAGGCCACGTTGCCGACCACGGGCGCCCGCGGCACCGTCTTCTTGATCAGGTCGAGCGCGTTCTCGTAGCCCTGGGTGACGCGCAGGTCGGCCAGGTGCGACGCGAGCCCGCCGATGGTCGGCGAGTAGGAGCGGCCGTTGTCGTTGACGACGACGATGACGGGCCGGTCGACGCCCGCGGCGATGTTGTTCAGCGCCTCCCAGCACATGCCGCCGGTCAGCGCGCCGTCACCGACGACCGCGACGACGGCGCGGTCGCTCTCGCCGCGCAGCTGGAAGGCCTTGGCGAACCCGTCGGCGTAGGACAGGGCGGTCGAGGCGTGCGAGTTCTCGATGATGTCGTGCTCGGACTCGGCGCGGCTGGGGTAGCCCGAGAGCCCGCCCCGCTGGCGCAGCAGCTCGAAGTCGTGCCTGCCGGTGAGCAGCTTGTGCACGTAGGCCTGGTGGCCGGTGTCGAAGAGGATCTTGTCGTGCGGCGAGTCGAAGACGCGGTGCAGCGCGATCGTCAGCTCGACCGCGCCGAGATTGGGGCCCAGATGGCCGCCGGTCTTGGAGACCGCCTGGACGAGGAACTCGCGGATCTCCTCCGCGAGCCGAGACATCTGAGCGGCGTCCAGTCGTTTGAGGTCGTCGGGACCTGTGATCGACTCCAGCAAGCTCACTCGTTTCAACTCCTCCGTCGGGGATTCGGTCTCCCCTGGCTCGGGCCGTTCTGAGTTTAATCCCGGTTCGCCCGCGACGCGCCGCGGACCACCCGCCCGGGGGGTGTGAAAAGACTGACCCCGGTAGGAGGGATGGGGTAGGAAGTGAGCATGGGCGTCGAAGAGATTGTGCTGCTCAACGCGGACGACGAGGCGGTCGGAACCGCGCCCAAGAGCACCAGCCACCACAGTGACACGCCGTACCACCTGGCATTCTCCTGCTATGTCACGGATACGGACGGTCGCGTCCTGATCACTCAGCGCGCACTGGACAAGCGGACCTTCCCCGGCGTCTGGACGGGCAGCTGCTGCGGCCATCCGGGGCCCGGCGAGAAGCTCCGCGACGCCGTGCTCCGGCGCCTGCAGGACGAGCTCGGCATCCAGGACGCGACGCTCACGTCCGTTCTGCCCCGGTTCCACTACCGCGCCGTGGCCGACGACGGGACGGTCGAGCACGAGCGCTGCCCCGTCGTGCGCGCCGTCGTCCCCGCGGGCACGGCCGTCCGCCCTAACCCGGAGGAGGTCGAGCACGCGGAGTGGTGGACGTGGGAGCGCTGCCTGGAGCTGGCCCGCCGGCCCGAATCCTCCCTCTGGTACCGGCTCCAGCTGGCCGAGCTGGCGCCGCTCGGCGCGCCGCTCGACTGGCCCGACGCCGGGCTCTCCGCCCTGCCGCCCGCCCTCGGCTGGTAGCCGCGGGCGCCCGCTCCGGCGGGGCCGCGGGCCGCCGCATCACCGAAAGATCACTATTCGGCGACCGGTGTTGACCGTCCGTCCGTCCAAGCAGACGCTTGTTTTTCGGGGTAACCGAAGGGACGGACGATGCGAGTACGTGCTCCCCGGCGGCGCCTGAAGGCGGTCGCCGCCGTGACGATGACCGCCGCCCTCGCCGTGTCGGGCTGCGGCGGCAGCGACGACAAGGGCTCCGACGACAAATCCCAGGTCGAGGTCTTCTCCTGGTGGACCGGTCCCGGTGAGGCGGACGGCCTCGCCGCGATGCAGGCCGACTTCGAGAAGAAGAACCCCGGCACCAAGTTCGTCAACGCCGCCATCGCCGGCGGGTCGGGCACCCAGGCTCAGGCGGTCCTGGCGAGCCGGCTCCAAAACCGCAAGCCGCCGGACTCCTTCCAGGGCCACGCGGGCGCCGAGCTGCTCGACTACATCAAGGCCGGGCAGATCGAGGCGCTGGACTCCTTCTACGACGACAACAACCTGAAGTCGGTCTACCCGCAGCAGCTCCTCGACCAGATCAGCTACAAGGGCAAGATCTACTCGGTGCCGGTGAACATCCACCGGTCGAACATGCTCTGGTACAACCCGGGCATCCTCAAGGACGCGGGGATCGCCGGACCGCCCAAGACGATCGCCGAGTTCATCACCGCACTGAAGGCCGTCAAGGACAAGACGAAGAAGGTCCCGCTGTCGCTCGGCGCGCAGTGGACGGCCGACCACCTGCTGGAGAACGTCCTGCTGGGCGACCTCGGCACCGACGCCTACAACGCGCTGTGGAAGCCGGGTGCCGACTGGAGCAGCCCGGCCGTCACCAAGGCGCTGACCGACTACGCCGAGATCATGAAGTACACGACGCTGGAGGCCGCGTCCACCGACTGGCAGGGCGCCGCCAAGGCCGTCGTGGACGGCAAGGCCGCGTTCAACATCATGGGCGACTGGGCGTACGGGTACTTCGTCGGCAGCGCGCCGAACGGCCTCGGCAAGAAGCTCGACACCGACTTCAAGTACGCGGCCTCCCCCGGCACGGACGGCACCTACATGTGGCTGTCGGACAGCTTCACCCTCCCCAAGGGAGCGCCCCACCGCGGCGGCGCCCTCGCGTGGCTGAAGGAGGTGTCCAGTAAGGAGGGGCAGGACCTGTTCAACCCGAAGAAGGGTTCCGTCCCCGCCCGCAAGGACGCCGACAAGAGCCTCTACAAGGGCTACCTCCAGTACGCGTTCGAGCAGTGGAACAAGCCCGACATCAAGCTGGCGGGCTCGTTCTGGCACGGCGTCAACGCCAGTAAGAAGCAGCACACCGACATCGACACGGCGGTGGGCCTCTTCCTGCAGAGCAAGGACGTCGCCAAGCTCCAGCAGGGGCTGGTGAGCGCGGCCAAGAACAGCGGCCAGTGAGCTCTCCCGGTTCCAGGTGGGCCCGTAGCCGCAGGTGGCTGCCCGGGCTGCTGCTGGTCTCGCCGTCCATCGTCGCGATCGGCCTGTTCGTCTACGGGCTCATCTTCTGGAACACGCGGGTCGCGCTGAGCGGCAAGCACGACGAGGTCACCGAGTACGGGTTCGACAAGGGCAGGAACTTCGTCGACCTGTGGGACCAGCCCAGCTGGCCCGGCGCGGTGAAGCACGCGCTGCTGTTCACGGCGGTGTTCGTCGTCGGCGCCCTGCTGCTCGGCGCGTTCCTGGCGTTCCTGATGGACAAGGGCATCCGCGGCGAGGCGTCCTTCCGCGTCGTCTACCTGTTCCCCATGGCGGTGTCGTTCATCGCCAGCGGCGTCGTGTGGCGCTGGCTGATGAACCCGGCGCCGCCGGAGCGCGCGGTCGGCTTCAACCAGCTGTTCGACAAGCTGCACCTCGGCGGGCTGGCGAACAGCTGGTGGCAGGACCCGAGCTGGGGCATGGCCGCCATGGCCCTGCCCGCGATCTGGCAGATGTCCGGCTACGTGATGGCGCTGTACCTCGCGGGGTTCCGCGGCGTGCCCGGGGAGCTGCGCGAGGCGGCACGGGTGGACGGCGCGTCCGAGTGGAAGGTGTACCGGTACGTGGTCCTCCCGCAGCTCCGCCCGGTGACGCTGTCCGCGCTGATCATCCTCGGGCACATCTCGCTGAAGGTGTTCGACCTGATCATGGCGATCGCGGGCAAGCAGATCATCACCTACGTGCCGGCCGTCGCCACCTACGTCGAGATCTTCGACCGGCACGACCCGGCGAACGGCGCCACGATCGCCACCTACCTGCTGTTCGCGGTGGCCCTGCTGGTGATCCCCTATCTGGTCTGGTCGGTACGTTCGGAGCGGACGCGATGACGCGCGTGGAGGCGGTGCCCCCGGCGCCGGTGTGGCGGCGGCTGGCGCGCGGACTGCGCGGCCGGGGCGGCGGAGCGGCGGCGGAGCCGGGCGGGTCGTCGCGCGGCTGGCAGGCCGTCAAGCTGGTCGTCCTGCTGGCGTTCGTCCTGCTCTTCCTGATCCCCGTGTACGTGCTGGTCGTCACGAGCTTCAAGCCGCTGGACGAGGCGGACCCGAGCAGCGCGTGGAGCCTGCCGAGCAGCTGGAGCATGTCCGGCTGGACCTCCGCGTGGGACGCGCTGCGCCCCGGCCTGGAGAACAGCGTCAAGATCGCCGTCTCCGGGTCGCTGATCTCGGCGGTGCTCGGCTCGCTGAACGGCTATGTGCTGTCCAAGTGGCGGTTCCCGGGCGCGGACGTGGTCTTCACGCTGTTCCTGTTCGGCATGTTCATCCCCTACCAGGCGGTGATGATCCCGCTGGCCGGCCTGCTCACCGACATGGAGCTGGTGGGGACGATCCGCGGCCTCGTCCTCGCGCACGTCGTCTACGGCATCCCGATCTGCACGCTCATCTTCCGGAACTACTACGTGACGATCCCGGACGAGCTGGTCGAGGCGGCCCGGGTCGACGGCGCGGGGATGCTCCGCACCTACTGGTCGGTCGTCCTGCCCGTGTCGGGGCCGGCGTTCGCGGTGACGCTGATCTGGCAGTTCACCTCGATGTGGAACGACTTCCTGTTCGCGGTGTTCCTCGGCGCCCCCGACAGCTGGCCGGTCACGGTGATGCTGAACAACACGGCCGGGTCGGGCGCGGTGGCCGTCCAGTACAACCAGCAGATGGCCGAGGCGCTCCTCGCCTCCCTGCCGACGCTGCTGGTCTACCTGCTGCTCGGACGGTTCTTCATGCGCGGCCTCATGGCGGGCGCGCTGAAGGGCTGAGAATCGCGCCGAAAGACGAGAATCACGCGCCACGTCAACCACATATGGGTCTCAGACGTCACATGGGTGATCAATTCCACCATGGGTTCGAACAGCCCATGACGGACAACGACCCGTTCGCCTCGTACGTTGGCATTTCCTGCGGGATGCGCCTAGCCTCTCGGGCATCGTCGCGCGACCCCCGGCGTCCACCGCCGGGCGTCCCGGCGATACCCGGGGGCGCAGAGACCGGGCGAACACTGGAGGTGACCGCGTGCAGGCGATGAGTGTTCAGCAGCCCTGGGCGTTCGCGATCGCGCGTGGTGGCAAGGCCGTGTCCAACCAGAGCTTCCCGACCGCCTACCGCGGTCCGCTGCTCATCCACGCCTCGATGCGCGTCGACCTGAAGGCGTGCGACTCCCCGCTGATCCAGGCGGCCGGATGGGACCCCCGCGACCCGCTCGCCACGATCGGCGCCGTCATCGCGGTCGCCGAGCTCGACGACGTCTGCTCGGCCGCCGTCCGCGGCGCCGCCTGCGACTGCGGCCCCTGGGCCGGCCCCACGGCCCACCACTGGCGCCTGGCGGACATCCGGGCCCTCCCCCGCCCCATCATCGCCCTGGGCCGCACCGACCTGTGGCAGCCGACCCCCACCCTCGTCAAAGAGGTCGAGACGATGTTCGCCACCGCCGCCCTCAACAACGCCAACTGAGCGTAAAGAACTCGCTACGCCAAGTTGTGAAAGTCGGGCGGGGTAACGTAGTCCCTGCATGGATTCGGCACGCCACCAGCGGGAGCGGAAACGTGAGCGTCGCGCACGGTCATGGCGGGTTCGGCCCGTACACGGCGGAGGACCTGCACGCCCGAGAGGACGAAGGCCGCGGCCTTGAACTCGAAGACGGGTGGCTGATCGAGTTGTCCCCGAGCGCCCCTCACAATTGGGCCGCAAGGCAGGTGCAGGACATCCTCCAAGAGGCGGCGACGGATGTGAAGGCCTCCGTCTTCATCGCCGGTGGAGGCGAATGGGAGATCAGCACGCCGGCGGGCATTCGCAAACCCGACGTGTTCGTGGTGCCGAGGAGCGTCGCCCGCGCCTCGATCGTCGACCGCAACCCCGTCGTGATTCCAGGCATCGAGGTCCTGCTCGTCGTCGAGGTCGTGTCTCCGGGCAGTGGCAGCGAGCGCACCGACCGCGTGCGCAAGCTCAAGGAGTACGCGACCCTGGGCATTCCTCAGTACTGGCTCGCCGAGTTCGCTCCCAGCCCCAGCGTCCAGATCTTCGCTCTGGACGACGCCGCTGCCACCTACCGTCGCGTCCAAACGGTGGGCGCTGGGAACCTGGTAGACGCGAAGGTGGAGGCGGACACCACCATCACCGTCCGGTTCGATCCGCGGATTCTTACGGAGTTCTGAGGGCCTCGGCGGCTTTGCGGAGGCGGCGGAACTCGGCGGCGATGCGGTCGAGGGGCCAGCTCGCGTTCAGGCCGCTCGGGTTGGGGAGGACCCAGAGGCGTGCGGGGCCGAAGGCCTCGTCCTGGGGGCCTATCTGCGTCTTTGGGCGGCCGAAGGCCGTGCGGTAGGCGGTGACGCCGGCGACGGCCAGGTAGGCGGGGCGGTGGCGTTCGACCAGCGCGGCCAGGCGCTGTCCGCCCTCGCGGAGTTCGGCGTCGGTCAGCTCGTCGGCGCGGGCGGTGGTGCGCGGTGCCGGGTTGGTGACGCCGAGGCCGTAGCCGGGCAGGAGGTCCTGCTCGGACGGGTGCAGCCGGCGGTCGGTGAAGCCGGAGAGGTGCAGCGCGGGCCAGAAGCGGTTGCCGGGGCGGGCGAAGTGGTGGCCGGTCGCACCCGAGTACAGGCCCGGGTTGATGCCGCAGAACAGGACGCGGAGCGTTCCGGCGTCCTCGGGCAGGATGTCGGGGATGACGCGGTCGCGGGCGGCCTCCAGATCGGCCTTCGTGGGGCGCATCAGAACAGGCTAAGGGTGACCAACACCACCGCGAGCGGCCTCCAGATCGGCCTGGGGACGCGTCAGATCAGGTTGCGGACGATGAGCGCCGCCGCGGACGTCCCGACGACGACGAGCAGCGCGACGCGGAGGCGTCCCGCGTCGAGGTAGCGGCGCAGCGGCCCGGCGGCGAGGAACCCGGCGAACACGAACGGGACCAGTTCGGCGCCCGCGACGACCTGCCGGGCGGGGAGGCGGCCGGCGGCGGCGAGGGTGAGGAGCGACAGCAGGGCGCCGGCGATGAAGAACACCGCCAGGGTCGCCCGGACGCGGGGGCCGCTCTCGCGCTGGTACAGCAGCGCGATCGGCGGGCCGCCGATGCCGGACGCGGTGCCGGTCGTGCCGGAGATGACGCCGGCGGTGGCGAGCGTGCGGCGGTTGCGCGGCACGTCCGCGGTCCAGGCCGTCACGGCGAGCGCGGCGAGGACGACCACGCCGATCACGACGCCGAGGACGCGGTCCGGGGCGGCGGCCACCAGCCACACGCCGATCGGCGTGCCCGCGAGGCGGCCGGTGAACGCCCAGCCGAGCCCGCGCAGGTCGGCGTGCCGCAGCTCCTGGGCGAGCGTCGCGAACGGCAGGACGAGCGCGATGACGAGGATCGCGCCGGGCATCAGGGAAGGGAACAGCATCGTGACGATCGGTGTCGCGACCAGCCCGACGCCGAGGCCGACGCTGCCCTGCACGATCGCGCCGGCCAGCGCGGCCAGGCCCCCGATCAGGACGAACTCGACAGGTGGCACGTCGAGCGACCCTATCGCCCCTTCACGACGACGCTTCGGCCAGGCGTTCGAGCTGGTCGGCGGTCAGGGTCGTGTGGGCGGCCTCCACGAGCGGCGGGAGCTGGTCGAGGGTCCGGGCGCTCGCGATGGGCGCGGCGACGGTCGGCTGGGCCGCGAGCCAGGCGAGCGCGACGGTCGCGACCGGTACGTCCTGTTCCTCGGCGACGATGTCGAGCGCGGCAAGGACGGCGTGTCCGCGTTCGGTCTCCAGGTGCCGCGCCGCGCTCCCGGCGCGCGCGCTGTCCACCGTGGAGCCCGGGCGGTACTTGCCGGTGAGGAAGCCGGACGCGAGGCCGTAGTAAGGGACGGCGGCCAGCCCGTACCGTTCTGCGAGGTCGCGGCGCGGGCCCTCGTAAGAGTCGCGGGACACGAGGTTGTACTGCGGCTGGATGGCCGTGTAGCGGGCCGTCCCCTCGCGCTCGCTGAACTCCAGGGACGCCTGGAGCCGGTCGAGCTCGATGTTCGACACCCCGATCTGCCGGATCTTCCCCGCGGCGACCAGCTCGTCCAGCGTCGTCATGATCTCCTCGACGGGCACGGACGGGTCGTCGAAGTGGGTGAAGTACAGGTCGATGCGGTCGGTGCGCAGCCGCCGCAGCGAGTCGTCCACGGCCGCCCTCATCGTCGCGGCGGCCAGGCCCTGGTGCTCGGGGTGGCGGCCGCCCTTGGTCGCGATGACGAGGTCGTCGCGGTTGCCGCGCGACTGCGCCCACTCCCCGATGATCGCCTCGGACTCGCCGCCGTGGTTGCCCTCGACCCACGCCGAGTAGGAGTCGGCGGTGTCGAGGAAGTTGCCGCCGGCCGCGGCGTAGGCGTCCAGGATCTGGAACGAGCGCTCCCGGTCCGCGGTCCAGCCGAAGACGTTGCCGCCCAGGCAGAACGGGAAGACGTCCAGGTCACCGATCTTCTTGATGTCAGTCATGGAGTGATCCAATCAAAGGTTCCGAGGCGGCCGTTCCCCTTCACCCGACGGATGATTCCTGGGAAAATGCCCGGGTGCTGACCGCCTGCCTGGCCTTCGCCGCCGTCGCCGCCCTCGTCACGATCACACCCGGGCTGGACACCATGCTCGTCCTGCGCACCACCGTGACCAGCGGCCGGCGGACGGGCTACCTCGCCGCGACGGGCGTCGCCTCCGGCTGCCTGTGCTGGGCGCTGGCGAGCGCCGCCGGGCTGACCGCGCTGCTCGCCGCGTCCCGCATCGCGTTCGACGTGCTGCGCGGCGCGGGCGCCTGCTACCTGCTGTGGCTCGGCGGGCAGGCGCTGTGGAGGGCCCGCCGCGCATCCCAGGACACCGCCGGGACGCCGGACGCGGATCTCTCCGGGACCGCCGCACTGCGCACCGGGTTCACCACCAACCTGCTCAACCCCAAGATCGGCGTGTTCTACATGAGCCTGCTGCCCCAGTTCGTGCCGGACGGGGCGTCGGTGTTCTGGACGAGCATGCTCTTCGCCGCGATCCATGCCGTCCAGGGCCTGCTGTGGTTCGCGCTCGTCGTCGGCGCCGCGGGCGCCGCGCGCCGCGCCCTCGCCCGTCCCGCCGTGAAGCGCCGCATCCAGCAGGTCACGGGCCTGGCGTTCATCGGCTTCGGCGTCCGGCTGGCCGTCGAGCCCTAGCCGCGGACCTGCTCGGTGAGAGCACGGGCCAGCGCGTCCGCCGCCTCCTCGGACAGCGGCGCGTGCCCCGCGAGGATGCGGTACCAGAGCAGCCCGTAGGCCTGGTCGACGACGAGGTCGAGGTCGGTCGCGGGTGAGACCTCGCCGCGGTCGCGGGCCCGCTCCAGCAGACCTCGCAGCACCTCGCGCCGCCCGGCGATGAAGGCGCGCATGTGCGGGCGGGCATGAGGGTCGCGCTGCGCCTCCGCCATCGTGTGCCGCAGGACCGACACGGTGCGCTCGTGCCCTGCGGCCCGGAAAGTCGCCCGGAGGAACGCCCTGAGGTCGTCGTGCAGCGAGCCGGTGTCCGGGACGGGGATGTCCGCGCCGGCGCGCTCGGCCACCGCCTCCAGCAGCACGGCGCCCTTGGACGGCCACCAGCGGTAGATCGTCTGCTTCCCGACCCCGGCCGCCGCCGCGATCGTGTCGATCGTCACGGGCGTGTCACCGGTGCCGCCGAGCAGTTCGACGGCGACGTCCAGGATCGCCCGGCGCGCGGCCTCGTTGCGGCGCCGACCCGTGTGCGGTCGGCGGGTCTCACCGGTCATGGGGCGAGCATACCCGTTTGACGAGACCGCCCGTCTCGGCAAACAATTGTCGAGACGACAAGTCTCGACAAGGAAGGCCACATCATGACGCTGAACGGGCAGCGGGTCCTGGTCTGCGGCGGCACGTCCGGGATCGGCGCGGCCACCGCCCGGCTCTTCGCCGGTCAGGGCGCCGACGCCGTCGTCACCGGACGCGACGCCGAGCGCCTCGCCAAGGCCGCCGCGGACGGGCTCACCGCACGCCGCCTGGACGCGGCCTCGGCGGAGGAGGTCGCCGCGTTCTTCGCCGAGGAGACGACGTACGACCACCTGGTCCTCGCGCTGAGCGGCGGAGCGGGCGCGGGCCCCATCGCCACCCTCGACCTCGCCGACCTGCGCACCGGCTTCGAGGCCAAGTTCTGGCTGCACCTGCGGATCCTCCAGGCCGCGCTCCCCCGGCTGGCTGCGGGCGGCTCGGTCACGTTCGTCACCGCGTCGTCGGCGCGGGCCGCGCTGTCCGGCACCGCCGGCCTGGCGGCCATCAACGGGGCGCTGGAGGCGATGGTGCCGCCCCTCGCCGCGGAACTGGCCCCGCTGCGCGTCAACGCGGTCTCCCCCGGCGTCATCGAGACGCCGTGGTGGGACGGCATGCCCGCCGAGCAGCGCACCGCGATGTTCGCCGAGCACGCCGCCGCCCTGCCGGTCGGCCGCGTCGGGCGCCCCGAGGACGTGGCCCAGGCGATCCTGCTGACCGCGACGAACGGGTTCATCACAGGCAGCGTCATCGAGTGCAACGGCGGCCTGAGCCTGCCCACCGGCCGCTGACCGCACGGAAAGGGCCGCCCCCCGTCCAGGGAGGCGGCCCGTTTCTGCGTGCGGACTACTTGCGGAGCAGGTTGCGCAGGACGTACTGGAGGATGCCGCCGTTGCGGTAGTAGTCGGCCTCGCCCGGGGTGTCGATGCGGACGACGGCGGTGAACTCCTTGCCGTCGGCCTTGACGGTGACCTCCTCCGGGATCCCGCCCTCGTTGAGCGCGGTGACGCCGGTGATGTCGAACGTCTCGGTGCCGGTGAGGCCGAGGGACTCGGCGGACTCGCCCTCCTTGAACTGCAGCGGCAGGACGCCGAGACCGATCAGGTTGGAGCGGTGGATGCGCTCGTAGGACTGCGCGATGACGGCGCGGACGCCGAGCAGCGCGGTGCCCTTGGCCGCCCAGTCGCGGGACGAGCCGGAGCCGTACTCCTTGCCCGCGATGACCACGAGCGGGGTGCCCTGCGCCGCGTAGTTCTGCGCGGCGTCGTAGATGAACGACTGCGGCGCGCCGTCCTGGGTGAAGTCGCGGGTGTAGCCGCCCTCGACGCCGTCCAGGAGCTGGTTGCGCAACCGGATGTTGGCGAACGTCCCGCGGATCATGACCTCGTGGTTGCCGCGGCGCGAGCCGTAGGAGTTGAAGTCCTTGACGGCGACGCCGTTGTCCTCCAGGTACTGCGCGGCGGGCGTGCCGACCTTGATGGACCCGGCCGGGGAGATGTGGTCGGTGGTGACCGAGTCGCCGAGCTTGGCGAGGACGCGGGCGCCGTGGATGTCGGCGACCGGCGCCGGCTCGGCGCCCATGCCGTCGAAGTACGGCGCCTTGCGGACGTAGGTGGACTGCTCGTCCCACTCGAACAGGTCGCCGGTCGGGATGTCGAGGCCCCGCCAGCGGTCGTCGCCCTTGAAGACGTCCGCGTAGCTCTCGGTGAACATCTCCTGCCCGATGGACGACTCGACGATCGAGGCGACCTCCTCCGGCGCGGGCCAGATGTCGGCCAGGCGGACCGGGCCGTCGGCGCCCTCGGCGATCGGGTCGTTGAGGATGTCGATGTCCATCGTCCCGGCGAGCGCGTAGGCGATGACCAGCGGCGGCGACGCCAGGTAGTTCATCTTCACGTCGGGGCTGATGCGGCCCTCGAAGTTGCGGTTGCCGGACAGGACCGCGGTGACCGCGAGGTCGTTGTCGTTGACGGCCTTGGAGATCTCCGGCTGCAGCGGGCCGGTGTTGCCGATGCAGGTGGTGCAGCCGTACCCGACCAGGTTGAAGCCGATCTTGTCGAGGTACGGGGTGAGGCCGGCGCGCTCCAGGTAGTCGGTGACGACCTGGGACCCGGGCGCGAGGGAGGTCTTCACCCACGGCTTGCGGGTCAGGCCCTTCTCCACCGCGTTCTTGGCCAGCAGCGCCGCACCGATCATCACGTACGGGTTGGACGTGTTGGTGCAGGAGGTGATGGCGGCGACGGCGACGTGGCCGTGGTCGAGCTCGAACTCCGTCCCGTCCTCCAGCGTGACCGGGACGGGGTTGTGCGGGCGGCCGGAGCCGTTGGTGCCGTGCGGCCGCGGCTTGTCGCCGTTGGAGTCGTGGCTGATCGCCGGGGAGTCCGAGGCCGGGAACGACTCGCTGGAGGCCTCGTCGGCCGAGCCCTGGATGCTCTCGACGTAGTTCTGCACGTCGCGGCGCCAGGTCTGCTTGGCCTCGGACAGGGAGATGCGGTCCTGCGGGCGCTTCGGGCCGGCCAGCGACGGGACGACCGTCGCGAGGTCGAGCTCCATGTACTCGGAGAACTCGGGCTCCACCGACGGGTCGAGCCACAGGCCCTGCGCCTTGGCGTAGGCCTCGACGAGCGCGATCTGCTCCTCGTCGCGGCCGGTGAGCCGCAGGTACTTCAGCGTCTCGTCGTCGATCGGGAAGATCGCGCAGGTGGAGCCGAACTCGGGGCTCATGTTGCCGATCGTGGCGCGGTTCGCCAGCGGCAGCGCGTGCACGCCCTCGCCGTAGAACTCCACGAACTTGCCGACGACGCCGTGCTCGCGCAGCATCTCGGTGATGGTGAGCACGAGGTCGGTCGCGGTCGTGCCGGCGGGCAGCTCGCCGGTCAGCTTGAAGCCGACGACGCGCGGGATGAGCATCGAGATCGGCTGGCCGAGCATCGCGGCCTCCGCCTCGATGCCGCCGACGCCCCAGCCGAGCACGCCGATGCCGTTCTCCATCGTCGTGTGCGAGTCGGTGCCGACGCAGGTGTCGGGGTAGGCGACCCCGTTGCGGTCGAACACGACGCGGGCCAGGTGCTCGATGTTCACCTGGTGGACGATGCCGGTGCCGGGCGGGACGACCTTGAACTCGTCGAACGCCGTCTGCCCCCACCGCAGGAACTGGTAGCGCTCCTTGTTGCGCTCGTACTCGCGCTGCACGTTGCGCTCGAACGCGTCCGGCGAGCCGAAGTAGTCGACGATCACCGAGTGGTCGATCACCATCTCGGCCGGCGCAAGCGGGTTGATCCGGGTCGGGTCGCCGCCGAGGTCCCGCACCGCCTCGCGCATCGTGGCAAGGTCCACCACGCACGGCACGCCGGTGAAGTCCTGCATGATCACCCGCGCGGGGGTGAACTGGATCTCCTTGCTCGGCTTGGCCTTGGCGTCCCACTGCGCGAGCGCGCGGATGTGCTCGGCGGTGACGTTCGCACCGTCCTCGGTGCGCAGCAGGTTCTCCAGGAGCACCTTCAGGCTGTACGGGAGACGGGCCGAGCCCTCGACGGCGTCCAGCCGGTAGATGTCGTACGACCTGTCGCCAACCTGCAGCTTGTCAAGGCTGCCGAAGCTGTTCGCGGACACGGACTCCTCCTCCGTCGCCACCGCGCGTCGGGTCCGGGACATGAGCGCGCGGCGCTGGGTTGATCTTCAGTACGGCCCGTCCCCGAGGCCGACGCGGGACGGCGCGCGGCGGGACGGGAGCTTCGTCTCCCTTGATCCTGCCTTAGTCGGACTCCTGACCGGGAATCAGGGCCGCCTAACTTCCGCCTCTTTTCTCTTGACGTCAAGCTATCTCCAATTTATCTCGACATCAAGCTACTTGCGCCTCGTACGACAGCGCTCGACGAGCCCTCGGGGCGGGCAGGTGTGAGCCGGTCGTCCTCGGACCGATGAGTTCCGCCGCCCCGCATGGTCTCTTTCACAACACGTCAGCATGGGTGATACGAGGCCCGGAGAGGACGCACCATGACCGCGCAGACGAAGAGCACACCGCTCGACAAGGAATTCACCGAGACCCTGCGGAAGAGCCCCGCCAAGGGCGGCTGGACCTACGTCGTCTGGCCCGAGTCGGCGGACTTCTTCGGCACCCGCGGCCTGGTGAAGGTCAAAGGAACCGTCGACGGGCACCCGTTCCGGGGCTCCTTCATGGCGCTGGGCGACGGCAACCACAAACTCGCCGTGAAGGCGGAGCTCCTCAAGACTCTAGGCAAGGAGGCGGGCGACACCGTCACCGTCAACCTCACCGAGCGCCTCGGCTAGGGCGCCATGTGCCCGGCAACAGGAACGGGTGCGACCGGAGAGGTCCCGCTGGCTATGCGTTCTCTGCGGTGAAGGGGTAGCCGACGTTGTCGAGCGTTTCGGTCAGGGAGGTGAGGTCGGTGTCCGGGTTGAGCCGCCGGACGAGGTCGGCGGTCACGGGCCGGTGTTCGAAGATCTCCCTGACGGCGGCCGGGTCGAGGGAGACCTCGAAGTAGTCGGTGGCGTAGGCGCAGTAGGCCTCGGGAGTGCCCTTGGCCAGGAGGTCGAACAGCCAGTCCGATCCGTCGGGGGCCCCGCTCCGCCCCTCCTGTGGCGGGTACTCGATGTCCCCGGTCCTCCAGGCCGGATCGTCGTTCAGGCGCCACAGGCAGACGGTCGCCGTCAGAAACGGTCCTGCGCCCCCGTCATGGCAGAAAGCCGGTTCGGTGACTTGGGCGGCGAACTGCTCCGGGACCGACTCGACCAGGCCGGGCCAGAGCTCGTAGTCGTCGTCGGCATACGGACTCATCTGCGACTCGTGGTCGAACCCGCGGATGAAGGCGCCGGCGGGGGTGAAGACGATCGAGTACTCGTCGCCGCTTCCGTTGTCCATCGAGGCGAGTTCCTGGCCCTCGGCCCACCGGCCATCGAAGGTGTAGGTGGCGTAGCCTTCCGGGCTCAGGATCGCGTCCAGGACGGCGAAGGACTGGCTCAGCGCCCGGACGGTAGCGATGGACGGGAGACGCTGGGCGAGATCTGCGGCGGTCATGGCCGCATTCAAACAGTCGCGCCCGACATGCGACCCTGGCCCTTCCCTCCGGGGCCGTCTCATCGTTGCGGCGCGGCGGCTCACTGCCGGTCGGGGCGGACGATGCGCCAGGCACCGGAGGGAGTGACCCAGATCAGCAGACCGGGCCAGATCTGGAAGAGCTTCCAGTCGTGACGCTGCTTGAGCCTGTGGTGGCGTCTGCAGAGCGGGGCCAGGTTGCAGCGGCAGGTGATGCCGGGCCGCCACGGCACGGTGTGGTCGAGGTCGCAGCGGTGCGACGGCTGGTTGCAGGTGGGGAACACGCAGGTCTCGTGGCGAGCCTCGACCTCTCGGCGCACCTGGGCAGGCGGCCGGTAGCCGGGCCGTCCGTGGCTCGGCTGATCACCTTGGCAGGCCATGTCACGAGCCTCGGCCAGCCGATGGTGGATGCGTTGCGCGGCCCCTCCGACAGCGGCGCGCCTGTCCTCGGGCCGAGCGCGCTCACTGGCATCGGCCAGAAGCCCCCCGACGACCCCGGCCAATGAGGCGACCGCCGCATCCACACCGCCATCGTCGTCGTCCAGACAGGCGGAAGCACTGCGAACGGCGTAGCCGGTGGAACCGGCCCTGGCGCGGACAATCCCCGCACCGGTGACACCGGAGCCAGTGACCTCGGCACCGCTGCCCTCAATGCCACTGACCTGACCGCCGGTGACCTGACCGCCAGCGGACTCGGTGCCAGCGGACTCGGTCCCAGTGCCCTGAACGCCGCCGACCTCAGTGCCACCGACCTGAACGCCAGTGGCCCCGGCGGCAGCGGTGGCAACGGGGTCGGGGGCGGGAGACTGGGGGGCGGTGCAGGCCTGGGTGAGGACGGCTCGGATGGCTTCGGGGAGGTCGGTGCCGTGGAGCAGTTGGAGGGCCAGGTCGGCGCGAATGGCGCTGAGCGGGCGGGGGTCGCCCTCGGCCTTCAGGCCGAGGGCGGCGGCGGTGATCTTGTTGTAGACGGCGTGGGCGTCTTCGACGGCCAGATCGCACAACGCCAGATCAGCGGTACCGGACGGGTTCTCCCACAGTTCCATCCGTCGCCTGCGCACAGCCTCCCGTTTGCGTTCCTCGATCGACTCGGGAGCCAGCCGTTGGGCGATGCGCTTGATACGGCGGCGCAACTGGCCGGTGGTCTGGTCGGACGCCTTCTCCAGCGCGGCGGCTTCGACCAAATCGGCGACCTGGCCGGGAAGGCCGTCGGTGGTGTCGCAGATGACGCGGGCTTTGGCCAGGTCGATCCGTCCGGCTTCGAGTGCCGCGCCGGTCGCGGCCAAGGGCCCGGTGAGACGGTCGGCCAGGTGCACAAGGGTGGCGGCGGCGTTGCCGGTGACCGTCAAAGCGACGGCGACCTCTTCGATGACCGACTCGTGCGCGGACAGGAAGCGGTGGTCGAGCTGGTCGTCGCTTTCCGCGTCCGTGCGGCGCCGGTGGAGTTCGGCGATGGCGGCCAGTTCCCGCGCCTGCGCCCACGAAGCATGCCGCCGAGCGGCTTTGGCGACTTCGAGCAGCTCGTCATCGGCGAGATCGGCCAGCCGCTCCTTTTGGCCAGAGAGCCGCACGACCGGCAGGCACCCCACCCGCTCGTCCCATTCCCGCTCATGCTCGACCGTCGCGGCGGACATCAACACGAAACCTCACCCCCTTAATCCCCACCCCAATTTTATGCCACATTCACCTCAACAGCTTGCGCCAATTCAGACATGCCACGCCATCATCACATCTTTTCTCCGACTTTCTTTAATCAACAAGAAGCACCACAGCCACCTTCAGAGAACCGCCCCACCAGCCGCCACCTAGGCGCCTACCAGCCGCGCGCAGCGCGGCAAGAGCAGAAACCACGCACAGACCATCACGACAAAACCCGACCTCACCCCAACGACCGCAACCAACGTGACAGCAACCGGCAGCAAGACAAAAAAGCGAGACAACCTACGGAAGGCACCTCAGCCACCGACCCACCAGCACCACACCAATACCGAGAGAAAAGAGACGCCAGCCACGCACCCGGCCTCAAAGGAACGTGCCACAGAGAGACCACCACAGGCCCCCACGTCACACCAAGCGACGATCAACGGCAAAATGGTTCACATCAAGAGATCGAGGGAGACCATGGGCATTGGCTGGGTGATCGAGTGAACGCACTGCAAGAGGCGACCCAAAAGGGATACGGCATTCTCCTGGATTGGTGAGCCGTCCCCGACGGCAACCCATGATTAGACCCCGCCGAGCCCCGCAACCCGGCCCCCATTTGCCCGGCGCAACAGAGACGGGTGCGGCCGGAAGGGGTTCCGGCCGCACCCGCCCTCATGCTGCGTTGCTCTACTTGAGCCAGAGGATCCACGGCGGGTAGCCGAGGTCCTGCGTGCACTTGTAGGAGTTGAACCCCTCACGCACGTACTGCTGCCCGGCGTCGATGCACTTGGACTTGCTGGTGTAGCGGCCGTAGGACTTCCAGTCGGCGGCATGGGCGGGCACGCTCATGCCGCAGACCGCAGCGACGGCGAGCCCGACGCCGACGGCTGACCTGCGAAGGCGCATATGCATCCTCCTCCCTCTGGGGGGCGGCCGAAATGATCTTCGGCGCGATGGGTCCACGATGCGCTCAAGATCCAGTTCGCGCAAGAGGTCCAATGACACCCGTTTTGGATCATGGATTCCTGCCGAGAACGGGGTCTCCGCATGGTCATCTTCCGCCATGCCGCCCCCGCTCCCGGTCCCGGCCCCAGCCCCGGGTCCCAGCCCCGGTCCCGGTCTCGGTCCCGTCAGAGAGAGTTCCAGAAGGAACAGTTGCTGGTCTCGGTGGTGTCGGTCGGGTGGATGCCGCCGGAACCGGGCGCCAGGTACAGGACGTCGTCCGGCGAACGGAAACGGGGCCAGTCAGGGGCTTGGCGCGCCATCGGCCTGCCGTTGCGGGCGAAGGACGTCCAGTAGCCCACCATGGCGTCGGAGAGCCGCTCCTGCGGCGGCTTCAGGTCGCCGTACAGGCCGGGGAACAGGTAGGTCAGCTCGCTCGTGTGCTCGGCCCCCTCCTCGAAGCCGGGGACGTCGAGCAGCGGTGGAGCGCCGCGGTCGGCGAACTGGTACGCGTACACCGGGACGCCCGCACGCTTGAGCAGGCGGAACGCGTCCTGGTGCGCGCAGGCCGACACCAGTTCGTTGGAATCGGTCTGGAGCGCCGCCAGCGCGAGCCTGGGTTCGGGGTAGTCCGCCGCCGGGTAGCGGGCCAGGATCTTGTCCGCGTCGGCGCCGTAGGTGGAGCGGACGAAATCCTCGTACTCCGCCGCGGTGATCGGGTTCGGGAAGCCGAGGGAGACGAACAGGCGCATCTCGTCCAGCGTGTTGCCGTGCATCACCGGTACCCGGTTGATGCGGCCCCGTTCGATCGCCTGCGCGGGCTCCAGCGGCAGGACGCGGTCGCCGCCCGCGACAGGGCCCACTTCCGTCGCCTTGGCCTCGAAGGTCTCCAGCAGCGTCTTGACGGGCAGCGCGCGCAGGCACGCGGCATCGGCCGGGGCCGAGCCCTTGTCGCACCCCATGGCCTTGCCGATCGCCGCCCCTTCGGCCTCGGCCGAGGCCTCGGTGCGGACGGGTGCGGTACAGGTGTAGCTCTGCGCGATGACCTTGTGGAACAGCCCCGCGGCCGTGGGCGAGGCGAGGTTGGCGCAGGTGTCCGCGCCACCGGCGGACTCGCCGAACAGCGTGACGTTCCCGGGGTCCCCGCCGAAGGTCTCGGCGTTGCGCCGCACCCAGCGCAGGGCGGCCTGCTGGTCGAGCAGGCCGTAGTTGCCCGCCTGGTGGCCGCGGTCTGCGCCGGTCTCCAGGGACGGGTCCGCGAGCCAGCCGAGCGGGCCGAGGCGGTAGTTGATCGTGACGACCACGACGCCGCCGTTCACGGCCAGTTTGGCGGCGTTGTGGATGCTCGCGGTGCCGGTCGTGTTACCGCCGCCGTGCACCCACACCATTACGGGCAGTCCGTGCCGGCGATTCGCGCGATCCGGTGTGGTGACGTTCAGATGGAGGCAGTCTTCTTCGTAGCTCGTCTCGCCGCCATAGGGGGCGGGGAGTTGCGCGCATTGGCCGCGCGGGGAAGTGGCGTCGTAAACGCCCTTCCACGCGCGCGCCGGCTGCGGTGGCCTGAAGCGCAGGCCCCCGGTCGGCGGTGCGGCATAGGGAATGCCTTGGAACAGCCGGTAGCCGTCTTTGACCAGGCCTCGCACCGGCCCGAGGTCGGTGCGGACGACGGCGGACGAATCCGGTGCCCGGTGCTGGGCCGCCGCTGGAGCCGCACCTCCGAAAACGAGGGCGGCCACGAGTAGCGGAATGGTTCTGAGCCTCACAGGGTCCCCTTTCAGCGCGACTCTTTCCGACACCCCCGATGCCCGGTCCGCCGAAGCAGGGCCCCGGAAACCCGGTCGCCGAGAACCGGGTCCCCGAGAACCCGGTCCGCCGGACCAGATCCCCGATCTTCCTGATCAAAAGGAGAACTTGATCCGGAAAGGGAGGCAAGCGCGCGACCGGCAAATCGTCCAGTATGTGGTGATTTCGTTGTCCGCCCGTGACAACGAAGGACGGCGCCGTTCAGAATCCCGAGGACCCGGCACCATCGGTGAACGCGCGGCTCACCAGCGCTGACGCGCCTCCTCGGCCCACCCTGTGAGGCCGTCCACGTCGATCCACGTGCCGTCGTCGCTCTGGACGCGTCCGCTGAAGTGCCCGAAGCACTGATGCGTCTCGGTACCGACGACGCCCAACTCGGTACGCGTGGCCTTCTCATGGAACGGCCGGAACTCGACCTCGACGCGCGGCCCGCGGATCGTCCACGGGCGCAGCCAGTCGGCGCGGTCGTACGACCAGTCGAGCTCCTCGCCGATCTTGTGGAGCCGGCCGTCCACGAACAGCGCGTTCTCCGTCATGCCCGTGCCGTCGGTCCACTTGCCGCCGAACTGGAGAGCCAGGCCGGGCCCGCACGCCGCCGCCCAGTTCCACGTCATCCGGTACGGCCACTTGCCGCGCCCGTGGTCGAGGACGGCGAAGGCGCCCTCCCCGATCTCGTGGTCGCCGGACGGGAGCCGCAGCCGCCCCCGGACGGGGCGCCCGAGGTCCTTGACCGTGTACTGGAACCGCCGGTCGCTCCAGGGGACCACCACGCCGAGCGACTCGTGGCCGTCCGGCAGCGGGATCCGGACGTCCAGGTCCACCAGTCCGGGGACGAGCGCCCGCACGCGCGAGCCGGACGGGTCCTGCCGGACGCCGACCGCGAACCCCGCCCCGCGCACCGACGCCTCCCCCTCGCCGCTGCGGTCGGGGAACACCGCGCCGCGCGCGAACGGGACCACGCCGTCCCTGGAGGTCTCCTCGCCGGTCGCGCGGTCCAGCACGTACACGCCGTGGACCGCGGCGTAGTCGAGCGACGAGGCGACCAGCCCGACGATGTGCCGCGGGGTGACGATGCCCCAGTACTCCCAGCGCTTGGCCCGCCCCCAGCCGCGCAGGTTCGCGCGGTGCAGCGGGCGGCGGGTCCAGCCGACCGCCGCGGGGTCGAGGCGTCCGTCCGGCGTGCACAGGTCGACGGGCTCGGTGATCTCGCGCTCATGGGTCGGCATGCCCCGAGGCTACCGAGCGGGCCCGCGCGGCCCCGCGTCCCCCGGAACGGTTCAGCCCCGGACACGCCGCCGTTTAAACAAGCCCATACCTCGGCCAGAGTTTCTCTCGTGCCGGACCGGTCGATGTCCTCTAGGTGATCATTGAACCGCCCTGGAGCGCCGAGGAGCACGACCGTGCGCTGGACCGGCTCGCCGCGCGGGAGAACTTCCCGGTGGCGGCGCGGGTCCTGCCCGCCCGGCACCGCGCCGCCCTGCGGGCCGTCTACGGCTTCGCGCGGCTCGTCGACGACATCGGCGACGAGGCGCCGCCGGAGCAGCGGTCCAAGCTGCTCGGCCTCGTGGACGACGACCTGGACCGCGTCTTCGCCGGGCGGACGCCCGTCCTGCCGCAGCTTCGGAGGCTCGCGGGGACGGTGCACGCCTACCGGCTCCCAGAGGACCCGTTCCGCGACCTCGTGCAGGCGAACCGGCAGGACCAGACCGTCCACCGGTACGAGACGTTCGCCGACCTCAAGGGGTACTGCGCGCTGTCCGCCGCGCCGGTGGGACGCATCGTCCTGCACCTGTTCGGCGCGTACACGCCAGGGCTGGCGGCCGCGTCCGACGACGTCTGCGCGGCGCTGCAGATCATCGAGCACGTCCAGGACGCCGGGCAGGACTACCGCGCCGGCCGGATCTACCTGCCCGGCGAGGACCTGCGCCGGTTCGGCTGCGCCGAGGAGGACCTCGCGCGGCCGGTGACGCCGACCCGGCTGCGCGGCGTTCTGGCGCTGCAGGCAGGCCGCGCCCGCGAACTGCTGGACGGCGGCGCCGTGCCCCTGATGTCGGGCCTGACGGGATGGGCGCGCATCGCCGTGGCGGGCTACGTGGCCGGCGGGCGCGGGGCGCTGTCGGCTCTGGAACGCGGGCGGTACGACGTGCTCGCGCATGCGCTGCGTCCACGGCGGGCCACGCTGCCGGCCGGGTGGGCGCGGGCCCTTGGAAGGAGGGGGCGATGACGGTTTCGGAGGCGTGCGAGCGTTCCGACCGGGTTGTCGAGGCGTACCGGCACTGCGAGCGGGTGGTGCGCGAGGAGGCGCGCAACTTCTCCTACGGGATCCGGCTGATGCCGGCGCCGAAGCGGCGGGCGATGAGCGCCGTCTACGCGTTCGCGCGCGGCATCGACGACATCGGCGACGGCCCTGAGCCGGCGTGCGTGCGGCTCGACCTGCTGGACCGGTCGCGGCAGCGGCTGACGACCGTGCAGGAGGTGCTGCGGCGGCGCGTGGACGTCCGGGCGCTGGAGGGGCATCCGGTGCTGACCGCGCTGGCGGACGCGGCGAGCCGCTTCCCGATCCCCCTGGAGGCGTTCGAGGAGCTGATCGACGGCTGCGAGGACGACGTGCGCGGCGCCGACTACGAGACCTTCGACGACCTGCTGCGCTACTGCCAGCGGGTCGCGGGCTCGGTCGGGCGGCTGTCGCTCGGGGTGTTCGGGGCCGAGGGCCGGCAGCGGGCCGAGGGCCTCGCCGACTCGCTCGGCGTCGCGCTGCAGCTCACCAACATCCTGCGCGACCTGCGCGAGGACCGGCTGGCCGGGCGGATCTACATCCCGGCCGAGGACCTCGCACGGTTCGGCTGCACGCTGCAGCTGGACGAGTCGGGCGCGTTCGTCGACCCGCCGTGGCGGCTGGGCGAGCTGATCGGCTTCCAGGCGGAGCGGGCACGGGCCTGGTACGCCGAGGGCCTGCGGCTGCTGCCGCTGCTGGACCGGCGCAGCGCGGCGTGCACGGCGGCGATGGCCGGCATCTACCGGCGGCTCCTGGAGAGCATCGCCGCGAGCCCGCAGATCGCGCTGAACGCGCGGATGTCGCTGCCGACTTGGCAGAAGGCCGTGGTGGCGGCGCGCGCGCTGTCGGGGGTGGAGCGGTGAGCGTCGTCATCGTGGGCGGGGGGCTCGCGGGCATCAGCGCGGCCATCGCGCTCCAGGAGTCGGGCGTGCCGGTCACGCTCCTGGAGTCCCGGCCGTGGCTGGGCGGCGCCACGCACTCGTTCGGACGGGGCGAGCTGAGCGTCGACAACGGCCAGCACGTGTTCCTGCGGTGCTGCACCGCCTACCAGGGGCTGCTGCACCGGCTGCGCGCCGACCACCTCGTCGACGTGCAGGACCGGTTCGACGTCCCCGTCCTGCGCGCGGGCGCCCCGCCGGCGCGGCTGCGCAGGTCGGGCCTGCCGAGCCCGCTGCACCTGCTGCCCGCGCTGGCCCGGTACGCGCCGCTGCCGGCCGCCGACCGGCTGCGGGCCGTGCGCGCCGCCGCGGCCCTGCGGCGCCTCGACCCCGACGACCCGGCGCTCGACCAGGTCTCCGCCGGGGCGTGGCTGGCGCTGCGCGGGCAGCGGCCGTGGGCGCGGGAGGCGCTGTGGGGGCTGTTCCTCACGTCCGCGCTGAACGCCGAGGTGGACGACGCCGCGCTCGGGCTGTCGGCGATGGTGTGCCGCCGGGCCCTGTTCGGACGCCCCGACGCGGCCGACATCGGGCTGCCGCTCGTCCCGCTGGAGGAGCTGCACGGCGGCCCGGCGCTGCGGCGCATCGCGGAGATGGGCGGGACCGTCCGGCTGAAGGCGAGGGTCGAGGCGGTCACCGCCGACCCGAAGGTGGTCGTGGACGGGGCGCCGATCGCGGCGGACGCGGTGATCATGGCGGTGCCGCACGAGGCGGCGGCGCGGCTGCTGCCGATCGAGGCGCTGCCCGACCCGCTGCGCTGGCCCGAGCTGGACGCCAGCCCGATCGTGAACGTGCACGTCGTCTACGACCGCACGGTCATGGACGCGCCGTTCGCCGCCGCCGTCGGCTCGCCCGTCCAGTGGGTGTTCGACCGGACGGCGGTGAGCGGGCTGCGCCGCGGCCAGTACCTCGCGGTCTCGCTGTCGGCCGCCGACCGGTGGATCGACATGCCGACCGCCGAGCTGCGCTCCCGGTTCCTCCCGGAGCTGCGGCGGCTGCTGCCCGCCGCGTGGGGCGCGGAGGTCCGGGAGGTGTTCGTGACGCGGGAGCGGCGCGCGACGTTCCGGCAGCGCCCCGGCAGCGGAGCCGCCCGGCCGGGCGCGGCGACGCGCGCGCCGGGCCTGTACCTGGCCGGCGCGTGGACCGACACGGGCTGGCCCGACACCATGGAGGGAGCAGTGCGCAGCGGTCTCACCGCCGCCCGCCTGGTCCGCCGCCACCTGGAGAAGGTGAAGGACCGATGACGGCCGTGCCCGTTTCGCTGACCGATGTCCGTGAGCTGGTCGACGGCGCGCTGCGCGCCGCGGTCGGGCGGCTCGACCCGCGCACCTACCGGGTCGCGGCCTACCACCTCGGCTGGACCGACGAGGAGGGCCGCCCCCGCAAGGCGCCGGCGGGCAAGGCGCTGCGCCCGGCGCTGGCGCTGCTGTCCGCGCGCGCCGCCCTGGCGCCCCCGGAGAGCGGGCTGCCGGGCGCCGTCGCCGTCGAGCTGGCCCACGCGTTCTCGCTCCTGCACGACGACATCATGGACCGCGACCGGACGCGCAGGCACCGCCCGGCGGCGTGGACCGTGTTCGGCGAGGCGTCCGCGATCCTCGCCGGCGACGCGCTCCTCGCGCTCGCGGGCGAGGTCCTGCTGGAGGCGCCCGGCCAGGGCTCGGCGCGGGCGGCGCGCGCGCTCGCCGGAGCCGTCCGCCGCCTGGTCGCCGGGCAGTCCCTCGACATGGACTTCGAGACGCGCAGGCAGATCAGCGTGGACGAGTGCGTCGCGATGGCGTCCGGCAAGACCGCCGCGCTGCTCGCGTGCTCGTGCTCGATCGGGGCCGTCCTGGACGGGGCGTCGGATCGGCTGTGCACGGCGCTGGAGGCGTTCGGCGAGGACCTCGGCCTCGCGTTCCAGCTCGTGGACGACCTGCTGGGCATCTGGGGCGACCCGGCGGCCACCGGCAAGCCCGCCCAGTCGGACCTGCGGTCCCGCAAGATGTCGCTGCCGGTCGTCGCCGCGCTGAACTCCGGGACCCCGGAGGCGGCGCGGCTGGCCGAGCTGTACGCGCGGCCCCTTCCGGCCGACGAGGAGCCCGCCGAGGAGGAACTGGCCGAGGCCGCCGCGCTGGTGGAGGCGGCGGGCGGGCGCGCGTGGGCCGAGATGGAGGCCGAGAGCCGCATCCAGCGCGCCGCCGAGCACCTGCTCGCCGCGCGGCTGCCGGACCCCGTCCGCACCGAGTTCCTGCACATCGCCGACTTCGTCACCCGCCGGGACCACTGATGACGACCACAGAGCCCGCCACAGAACCGGTGCCCGCCACAGCACCGGCACCCGCCACAGCACCGGCACCCGCCACGGAGACGCCGCCCGCCGCAGAGGCGATGCCCGCACCGGCGCCGGACGCCGGTGGGCCGGGCAGGCTCAGGACGGCGGCCGAGGCGCTGGCGGCCGCTCGCGACCACCTGCTCCGCCTCCAGTCGCCCGAGGGCTGGTGGAAGGGCGAGCTCCAGACCAACGTGACGATGGACGCCGAGGACCTGCTGCTGCGCGAGTTCCTCGGCATCCGCGACGAGGCGGACACCTTCGAGGCCGCGCGCTGGATCAGGTCGCAGCAGTCCGCCGACGGCACCTGGGCGAACTTCCACGACGGCCCGCCGGACCTGTCCACGACCGTGGAGGCCTACGTCGCGCTGCGGCTCGCGGGAGACCGGCCGGACGAGGGCCACATGGTCCGCGCCGCGGCCTTCGTACGCAGCGGGGGCGGCATCCCGGCGACGCGCGTCTTCACGCGGTTCTGGCTGGCGATGTTCGGCCGCTGGCCGTGGGAGGAGCTGCCGGCGCTGCCGCCGGAGATGGTGCTGCTGCCGCGCTGGTTCCCGCTGAACGTCTACGACTGGGCGTGCTGGGCGCGGCAGACGATCGTCCCGCTGACGGTGGTGGCCGCGCTGCGTCCCGTCCGGCCGCTGCCGTTCGCGCTGGACGAGCTGTACCCCGACTACGACGTCCCCCATGACGGCGGGCAGGGCCTGTCCGGTTGGGACGCGGCGTTCGGGGCGCTCGACAAGGCCCTGCACGTGTACGAGCGGCGCCCGGCGAAGGGGCTGCGCAGGGCCGCCCTGCGCCGCGCCGCCGAGTGGATCATCGCGCGGCAGGAGCGGGACGGGTCCTGGGGCGGGATCCAGCCGCCCTGGGTGTACTCGCTGCTCGCGCTGCACCTGCTGGGCTACGGCCTCGACCACCCGATCGTCCGGCGGGGCCTGGACGGGCTGGAGCGGTTCACGATCCGGGACGCCGGGGGCCGGCGGCTGGAGGCCTGCCAGTCCCCCGTCTGGGACACCGCCCTCGCGATGAACGCGCTGGCCGACGCGGGCGTGCCCGCCGGGCATCCGGCCCTGGAGCGGGCCGCCGAATGGCTGATCCGCGAGGAGGTGAAGGGGCCCGGCGACTGGTCGGTGCGGCGTCCCGACCTGCCTCCGGGCGGCTGGGCGTTCGAGTTCGACAACGACTGCTACCCCGACACCGACGACACCGCCGAGGTGATCCTCGCGCTCGGCCGCGTCCGGCACCTGGCGGCCGGGCCGGCGATCGAGCGGGGGCTGCGCTGGATGGCGGGGATGGCCTCCCGGGACGGCGGGTTCGGCGCGTTCGACGCCGACAACACCCGCGCCCTGTGCCGCCGGCTGCCGTTCTGCGACTTCGGCGAAGTGATCGACCCGCCGTCCGCGGACGTCACCGCGCACGTCGTGGAGGCGATGTCGCACCGCGGCATGGCCGACTCCCCGGTGGTCAAGCGGGCCGTCGTGTGGCTGCTGAAGGCGCAGGAGCCGGACGGGTCGTGGTTCGGCCGCTGGGGCGCCAACCACGTGTACGGGACGGGCTGCGTCGTGCCCGCGCTCATCGCGGCGGGCGTCCGGCCGGGCAAGCGGGCGATCCGCGACGCGGTCGGCTGGCTGGAGCGCCACCAGCGCGACGACGGCGGCTGGGGCGAGGACCTGCGCTCCTACCGGGACCGGACGTGGATCGGCCACGGCGTCTCGACGCCGTCGCAGACCGCGTGGGCGCTGCTCGCCCTGCTGGCAGCCGGGGAGCGCGGACCGGCCGTCGAGCGCGGGGTCCGCTGGCTCGTGGAGCACCAGCGCGCGGACGGGACCTGGGACGAGGACCACTTCACCGGCACCGGGTTCCCGGGCGACTTCTACATCAACTACCACCTGTACCGGATCGTGTTCCCGCTCTCGGCGCTCGGCCGGTACCTGAAGGAGATCTCCTAAATGGCGATGCCACTGCGCCAGAGCCTGCGCGTCGGCGGCTACGTGCTGCGCAACAGGCTCGCGGGGCGGACGAAGTATCCCCTGATCATGGAGCTGGAGCCGCTGTTCGCGTGCAATCTGGCGTGCGCGGGCTGCGGGAAGATCCAGCATCCGGCGGACGTGCTCAAGCAGCGGATGCCGGTCGAGCAGGCGGTCGCGGCGGTCCGCGAGTGCGGCGCCCCGATGGTGTCGATCGCGGGCGGCGAGCCGCTGATGCATCCGCGGATCGGCGAGCTGGTCGCCGAGCTGGTCCGGATGAGGCGGTACGTGTTCCTGTGCACGAACGCCGCGCTGATCCCCAAGAAGATCGATCAGTTCCGGCCGTCGCGCTACTTCGCCTGGGCGGTGCACATCGACGGGCTGCGCGAGCGGCACGACGCGTCCGTCTGCAAGGAGGGCGTGTTCGACCAGGCGGTGGACGCGATCAGGATGTGCCAGGAGCGCGGGTTCCGGGTCACGACGAACACGACGGTGTTCAACACCGACACCCCGCAGACCGTGATCGACGTCCTCGACTACCTCAACGACGAGCTGCGCGTCGACCAGATGATGATCTCGCCCGCGTACGCGTACGAGAAGGCGCCCGACCAGGACCACTTCCTCGGCGTGCAGGAGACCCGGAGCCTGTTCCGCAAGGCGTTCGCCGACGGCCGGCGCAAGCGGTGGCGGTTCAACCACTCGCCGATGTTCCTGGACTTCCTCGAAGGGAAGGTCGACTTCCCGTGCACGGCGTGGGCCATCCCGTCGTACTCGCTGAAGGGCTGGCAGCGGCCCTGCTACCTGATGGACGACGGCTACGCCGCGACCTACCAGGAGCTCCTGGAGGAGACCGACTGGGACGCCTACGGGCGGGGCCGCGACGACCGGTGCGCGAACTGCATGGCGCACTGCGGCTACGAGCCCACCGCCGTGTTCGCGACGATGGGCTCGCTCAAGGAGTCGCTGCGCGCCGTGCGAAGCGTGTGATCAGGCCCGCCCGGCTTCTGAGCAGGCGGGACGTGTGATCAGGCGGGACGTGTGATCAGGCCGGGCGTGTGAGCAGGCCGGACGTGTGATCAGGCCGGACGTGTGATCAGGCCGGGCTTCTGACCAGGCCGGGCGTGTGATCAGGCGGGGCCTTCCCGGAGCTCCTCGATCACGTCGTGGACGGCGTCCATCAGGGCGTCGGCGTCCTCCGTCAGGCCGGGGTCGACCGAGAGGCCGAAGCACAGGTCGCCGTTGACGCCGAGCCCGGCGATCGCCAGGGGCGTGCCGGGGGCGAGCGGGACGATCGGGTACACGGCGGTGATCGGGGCGCCGCACAGCCGCAGTTGCGCGTCGGGCCCGGGAAGGCTGGACACGGTGCCCTGCAGGAACCGGCCGCTGTAGGACATGCGCGCGAAGCGGGCGTGCAGCGGGGGCGGCATCAGCCGTCCGGCCTGCCACATGACGAACCACGCCGCCTGGGCCCGCGTCCCGGAGCGCAGCACCCGGCCGCGCTCGGCGATCAGCGCGAGCCGCTCGGTCTCGGTCATCTTCCCGATCGGCAGGTCCACCATGACGGCGGTGGTGTGGTTGCCCACCATCGCGCTGCCCGGGGGCCGCATCATCAGCGGGACCGCGACGCGGCACGTGCCGGGCCGGCCGTCCTCCTCGCTGACGCTGCGGTTCAGGGCGCCCGCGACCGCGCACAGCACGACGTCGGTGACCCGTGTGCCGTAGCGGCGGGCCACGTCCCGGACCATGCCGAGCGGCAGGACCATGGTGCCGAACCGGCGCTCGCTGGTCCCGGAGGCGGGCAGCGGCTCGGGCCTGCCGACGGCGGTGGCTAGCTGGCCGACGCCCACCACGGTGGCGAGCGCCTTGCGGAACGGCGCCCGGGGAGGCGCGGCGACCGGCTCGGGCGGCGGCTCCATCAGGTGGACGGCCTGCGCCACGATGCCGACGCCGTCGGCGACCACGTGATGCATCATGTAGGCGACCGCCGTGCGGCCGGGCTCGGCGCCCTTGAGCACGACCATCCGCCAGGGCGGGCGGTCCAGCGGCAGCATCTCGGACTGGAGCCGGGCCACCTCGGCGCGCAGCCCGTCCATGCCGTCCACCTGCTTCTCGGCGACGTGCCACTCCCAGTCGACCCGGTCCTGGTCGCGCCAGACGGGACGGCGCCAGCGCCCCCGCCGGACGAGCCGCTGCCGGAAGCGGGGCAGCCCGTCGAGGCGCTCCTCGATCACCCGGACGAGGTCGGCGCGGCCGACGCCGGCCCGCGAGGTGTCGAGCATGATGACGCCGCCGGCCTGCTGGGGCGCCTCGGGCGTCTCCACCGCGAGGAAGAACGCGTCCGGGCCCTGGACGCGCCCCGCGGGCGGGGCCGCGCGGCGCTCGGCGAGGTAGACGGGCACGACGACGAACGGGATCGCCGCCACGGCGTCCAGCAGGTAGTGGTTCGCGGTCGCCAGGATGACGTAGAGGGTGACCAGGATGTGCACGGTGTTCAGCCCCTGCACCCAGCGCTTGGCCTTCACCCGTGCGAGCTCGACGCCGACCCACAGCGTCCAGGCCATGTGCAGGGACGGGACGGCGGCGAACTCGTCGGCGTGCTTGACCAGCGGGGAACCCCACGACCCCCAGGTGCGGCCGTTGGCGACGGTGTCGACGAAGCCGAGATCGGTGTGCATCAGCCTGGGCGGCATGACGGGGTAGAGCGCGAAGCACGCGAGGCCGGCGAGGTTGAGCATGACGAAGGCGTTGCGGGCCGTGCGGTACCGCTCGGGGTGGCGCAGATACAGCCACACCAGCAGGGCGAGCGCGCTGGCGACGTAGGTGATGGCGTACTCGTAGTTGGCCAGGACCCGCAGGACCGGCTGCCCCGCCAGCCAGCCGTTGAGGGTCGGCTCCACGTCGAGGTGGAGGGCGCGCTCCAGGGCGTACAGCGACTCCCCGTGCCCGCGGGCCGCGGTCGCCCTCGCCTGCTCGGGAAGGATCGCCACCAGTGCGTAGAGCGCGAAAAGCGCCAGGCCGAGCACGAGCTCGTTCCCGGCGCGGAGCCTGGTACCCGTGACGCCCGGGGTGAAGGCCGCGTCCTGCGCGGCGACCGCTTCCTGTGTGCCCATCGTCCCCTCGCCACGGTGGTACCCAGACACGCGCCGCCTCAGACGGCCCCGCGCCCGGCATTCGGAGACCCGCTCCGGCCGGTTCCGGCGGACTCGCCGGATCGTGCCGGAAATCGGGGAACCATCTGGCCGATCCGTACGTCTTCGATATATCGTTGTCGTATCGCGAGAGGTCAGAGAGAGCTCTCAGAAGGTGGTGCAGAACATGGGGCACATGCACGGTCGCGGTCCCTGGGGCCGCGGTGACTTCCCGAACTTCGGCGCCCTGTTCGGCGGCGGGCCGGGCCCCTTCGGCCCGCCCGGCGGGTTCGGGCACGGGCCCGGTCCGCGCCCGCCGTGGGCGCGCGGGCGCGGCGGGCCGTGGGGCCGGGGCGCCAAGGCGCGCAAGGGGAACGTCCGGGCGGCGATCCTCGTGCTGCTGGCCGAGGAGCCGCGCAACGGCTACCAGATCATCCAGGAGATCAACGAGCGCAGCGACGGGGCCTGGAAGCCGAGCCCCGGCGCGGTCTACCCGGCGCTGCAGCAGCTCGCGGACGAGGGGCTGATCGTCGGCGACGAGGCCGGCGGCCGCCGCACCTTCCACCTCACCGACGAGGGCCGCGCCCACGTCGAGGAGAACGCCGACCGGCTCGCCGAGCCGTGGGCGGAGATGACGCCCGAGTTCGGCGAGGGCGTCCCCGAGCTGTTCAAGCAGGCCGCGCAGACGGGCGCCGCGGTGATGCAGATCGTCCACTCCGGCTCGCCGGAGCAGGTCGCCCAGGCCAAGGACGTCCTGTCGGAGACCCGGCGCAGCCTGTACCGCATCCTGGCCGACGACCTCGGCGACCCGGGGCCGACGGCCGACGACACCGAGGAGTGATCATGGCCCGGCACGACGAGACGGCCATGCACGACGCGCTCCGCATCGGCGACGCCGAGCGGGACGCCGTCATGGTCGCCCTGCACGACCACTTCGCCGAGGGCAGGCTCGACCGCGCCGAGCTCGACGAGCGGCTGGAGGCCGTGCTGAGCGCCAGAACGCGCGGCGACCTGCGCGCCATCGTCCGGGACCTGCCGTCCCCGACGGGGCTGCCCGAACCCCGGAGGGAAGCGCCGTGGGAGCCCGGGCACGCGTGGGAGCCGGGCATGGCGGTCATGTTCGGCGGCCCGGGGCACCCCGCCTGGCACCGCCATCAGCGGCATATGGCCCGCCGCCAGCACCACATGGCCCGCCGCCACCGGCCCGGGCCGCTCTTCCCGGCGTTCCCGGTCGTGTTCGCGGTGTTCCTGGTGCTCGCCTTCACCGCCGGGCCGGGCACGGGCCTCCTCGTCGCCCTGCAGATCGCCCTGGCCGTCTGGATCCTCCGCGCGGTCCTGATGGCCTTCGGCATCCGCCGATCCCGCCGCCACGCCCCGGGCTCCTGACCCGGGACGGCTCAGCCCAGGCCGGCGTCCCGGGCCAGGAGGCCGGCCTGGGTGCGGTTGGCGCACCCGAGCTTGTCCAGCAGCCGGGAGACGTGGCCCTTGACGGTGGCCTCGCTGAGGTGGAGGCGTCCCGCGATCTGCGCGTTGGACAGGCCCTCGCCGAGGCAGGCCAGCACCTGCGTCTCCCGCCCGGTGAGCCCGCCGACGAGGGCGCGCGTCCGGTCGCGGCCGGACGCGCGGGCATCGGCCGTGCCGAGCAGCCGCATCGTCGCGGCGGCCGACATGACCGTGTGCCCGTCGGCGGCGACCCGGACGAGCTTCACGAGGTCCTCGGGCGGCGTCGACTTCAGCAGGAACCCCGCCGCGCCCGCCCGCAGCGCCCGGATGACGTACTCGTCGGCGTCGAACGTGGTCAGCGCGACGACCACGGGCGGCGAGCGCAGCGCGGCGATCCGCTCGATCGCGGCGAGGCCGTCCACGCCCGGCATCCGCAGGTCCATGAGCACGACGTGCGGCCGGTACCGGACGACGGCCTCGACGCCCGCCGCCCCGTCGTGCGCCTCCCCCACCACCCGGACGTCGTCCGCCGCGCCGAGGATCGTGCGCAGGTGCGCGCACACCATCGGCTCGTCGTCGACCAGCAGCACCGTGATCACGGGACGGGCCCGGCGAGTGGGAGGTAGGCGGGAAGGGACGCCTCGACGCGGAACCCGCCCAGGTGGGGCCCGGCCGCGAACGTCCCGCCGAGCAGCTCGACGCGCTCGCGGAGCCCCGCCAGGCCCGTCCCGGATCCGCTGGCGGCCAGCTCGGCGTCCGGTTCGCGGGACGGGGCGGCGTTGCGGACGGTCAGGGTCACCCCGTCCGTCCGGTAGCGGACGTCCACCCGGACGGCGGCGCCCGGCGCGTGCTTGCGGGCGTTCGTCAGCGCCTCCTGGACGATCCGGTACGCGGTGCGCCCGACGGCGGGCGAGGCGGACGGCGGGTCGCCGTGCTCGGCCAGCTCGACGGGGACGCCGACCGCCGCCGAGTCGGCGACCAGCGCGGACAGGTCGGGCAGCGGCGCGGACGAGGGGACGGGCGCCTCCCCGGGGTCGCGGCGCAGCAGGCCGATCACGTCGCGCAGCTCCTCCAGGGCCTGGCACCCGGTGCCGCGCAGCTCCTCGGCGGCCGCGCGGGTCGGCTCGTCCCGCGCCCGGACGCGCAGCGCCCCCGCCTGCAGCACCATCAGCGTCACCCGGTGCGCGACGACGTCGTGCATCTCGGCGGCGAGGCGGGCGCGCTCCTCGGCGCGGGCGCGCTCGGCCAGCAGGTGCCGTTCCCGCTCGGCCCGCTCCGCCCGCTCGGTCAGGCCCTGCAGGACGCGGCGCCGCGCGGCGGCGTACAGGCCGAGGAGCGCCCCGCCGACCACTACGGCGACGCTGCGGAAGACGATCCCCTCGACGCTCCCGGTGTCCTGCGCGGGTATCGAGCGCAGGGACGCCTCGGGCAGGACGTCCTGGAGGCGGACGATCGGAACGAGCATCGCGGCGACCGGCAGGGCGCGGAGCCAGGCGGGGCGGGCCGCGTCGCGGGGGAACGCCATCACCGCGTAGGCGGCGAGCGGCGCGGTCGGCGGCCACCAGGGCACGGGGGCGAGCGCGTGGTCGGCGTCCACCCTCAGCAGCGCGCCGGGGGCGATCAGCTCCACGACCCACACCAGGCCGGCGAATCCGGCGGTGAGCCAGGCGACGGTCATCGGCAGGCGCCGCCGGAGCATCAGCGCGGCGGCGGGCGCCATGAGAAGCGCGGCCGACGCGCCGCCGTACGGGCGGACGATCCCCGCCGGGTCCGTGGCGACGCTCACGCAGAGCGCCGCCCCGGCCAGCACCGCCACCGTGTCCGCGACGCGGTCGCGGCGCCGTCCGGGCGGCAGGAGCCGTGCCAGGACGGGACGCGGTGAGGGCAGGCGGACCCGTCCCCGCCGCGGGCGGCCGTCCTCCCGCTCCCCGCGGTCCGCTGCGCTCATGCCCATACCGTACGCACCCCCGCCCGGCCCGCCACCCCTACGAAAGTCGCGTCCTGCGGGCCTTTCGCATGGCCCGGACCCGACGATCCGCGCTCCCGCCGGGACTGCCCGCCCGGCTGGAATCGGCCGCATGACGGTCAGAGGCGTTCTCCGCGGACGGCGGCTCCCCCACGCACCCCGGCTCACCAGGCTCGTGTTGCGGGGCCTCGTCGCGCACCGGGCCCGGCTGCTGCCGTCGACGGCCGCGGTCGTCGCCGGCGTCGCGTTCGTCGCGGGGACGCTGGTCTTCTCCGCGACGCTGGACCGCTCGTTCGACCGCGCCTTCGCCGACCTCGGCGGCGGGACAGACGTGATCGTCCGTTCGCGGCGGGCGTTCGAGCCGGGGCCGGGCGAGCAGGCGCCGCAGCGTCCGGTTCCGGCGTCGCTGCTGGCGGCCGTCCGGCGCGTGGACGGCGTCGGGAAGGCGCACGGGGTCGTCAGCGGCTTCGCCGCCGTCGTGGACCGGCGGGGCAGGATCGCGGGCGGCGAACCGCAGACCGGAGTCGCGTGGGACGGCGACCGGGACCTGTCCCTGCCCCGCCTCGTCTCCGGGAGCCCCCCGGCGGCGCCGGACGAGGTCGCGGTCGACGTCGCGACCGCCCGCGAGGCCCGCTACCGGCTCGGCGACCGCGTCACGGTGGCGCTGCTCTCCGGCACCCGGACGTTCCGGCTGGCGGGCCTGTTCGAGGTCGGCGACTCCGGGCTCGGCGGCGCGGTCTCGATGACGGCGTTCGCGCCCGGAACGGCGGAGCGGCTGCTGTCCGAGCGGCCGGGGACGTACGCGCGGATCGTGGTGCACGCCGAGGCCGGGGTCTCGCAGGAGCGGCTCCGGGACGCGGTGGCGGCGGCCCTCCCTCCCGGGGTCGAGGCGGTCACCGGGCGGAAGGCCGTCGCCGAGCAGGCCGGGGCCGTCAAGCCGATCCTCACCGCGATGCGGACGTTCCTCCTGGTCTTCGCCGCGATCGCGGTCTTCGTCGGCTCCTTCGTCATCTTCAACACCTTCGCGATGCTGGTGAGCGGGCGGGTCAGGGAGCTGGCGCTGCTGCGGGCGGTCGGCGCGTCGCGCGGTCAGGTGACCGGGGCGGTGCTCGGCGAGGCGGCCGGGGTCGGGCTCGCGGGCTCCACGCTGGGCCTCGCCGCGGGCGCGGGCGTCGCGGCGGGGCTCGCCCGGCTCCTGGCGGCCCTCACCGGCGGTGAGGAGCTGCCGTTCGGGCCCTTGGCGCTGCCCGCGTCCGCGGTCATCACGTCCTACGCGGTGGGGACGCTGGTGACGCTCGCGGCCGCGCTCGTCCCGGCGCGGCGCGCGTCCAGGATCCCGCCCGTCGCCGCCCTGCGCGAGGCGGCAACGGACGGGACCCGCCCGCTGCGGCGGCGTGCGCTCGGCGGCGCGGCCCTGTGCGCGGCGGGCGCGGGGCTGATCGCGGGCGGCTTCGCGGCGGCCGGGGACACCGCGCTCACGTTGACCGGGGCGGGCGCCATGGCCGTCCTCACCGGGGTGGTCGCGGTCTCGCCGGCGCTGAGCCGTCCCGCGGTCCGCGTCCTGGCGTGGCCGTTCGCGCGGTGGGGCGGCGGCACGGGGCGGATGGGCGGCCGGAACGCCCTGCGCGAGCCCCGGCAGACCGCCGCGACGGCGTCCGCGCTGACGATCGGGCTGGCGCTGATCGCGGCGGTGTCGGTGGTCGTCCAGTCGATGGCGGCCTCGGTGGACCGGCGGCTCGACGCGAGCCTCACCGCCGACTACCAGGTCGAGGGCCGGAGCGAGGTCACGCCGGTGCCGGCGGGCGCGGCCCACGCCGTGGCGGCGGTGCCCGGCGTGCGGACGGCCGTCACGATCCGCACGGCCCGGCTCAGGCTGGCCGGTTCCGTCCCGACCGGCGCGGCCGGATCGCCCGGCGAGCTGCTGAGCCACTTCCGGCTCCCGCTCTGGGAAGGGTCCGCTCGGCTCCGCGGGGACGAGCTGCTAGTCGGCAGCACCCTCGCCCGGGCGCACGGGTGGAAGGCCGGCACGACGATCGAAGGCCAATACCAGGACGGGACGAAGCGGACGTTCCGCGTCGCGGGCGTCTACGCGGACCGCCCTGCCCTCACCCCCACCGCACCCGCCCTGATCGTCGATTGGGCCGGCTACCGGAAGCACGACTCGCAGGCCCCCGTCGACCGCATCGAGATCAACGTCGGGACGGCGGACCGCGCCGCTCTGGAGCGGGCGCTCGCCCCATGGCCCAACCTGGAACTCAAGGACCGCGCGCAGGTCGAGCACGACGCCGCCGGGGGGATCGACCTGTTCCTCCGGCTCGTCCTCGGCCTGCTGGTGCTGTCGGTCCTGATCGCGGCGCTCGGCATCGTCAACACGCTCGCCCTGGCGGTGACGCAGCGGACGCGCGAGATCGGCACGCTCCGGGCCCTCGGCATGCAGCGCCGCCAGCTCCGCCGGATGATCCGCTACGAGGCGGTCGTCGTCTCCCTCTTCGGCGCGCTGCTCGGCGTCGGCACGGGAGCCCTGCTCGGGATCGCCCTGCAGCACGCGCTCGCCGGCGGTGACAGCGGCATGGAGGTGCTCGCCGTCCCCTACGCGCGGCTGGCGACGTGCGTCGGAGCGGCCGCGGTCATCGGCGTCGCCGCCGCCGTCTGGCCTGCCCGCCGCGCCGCGCGGATGGACGTCCTGGAGGCGATCGCCGCCGAGTGACTCAGGGGTCAGGCGGCTGCCAGGGCGCAGGGGGCGGGGACGGCTTCGTGGAGGGCGTGCAGGGCGCGCGCGATCAGGGGGTGGGAGCGGCTGCCGCGGCGCACGCAGGTCAGCACGCGGCGCTTCGGGACGCCGTCCCCGGCCAGCGGCACCCGCACGACCTCCTGGCCCGCCGGATCGCCGGCCAGCCGCGGCACGAGGGACACCCCCAGCCCGTTGGCGACCAGCGCCCAGATGACCGACCAGGTCGTCGCGTTGTGCGCGATCCGCGGAGTGAACCCGGCCGCGGCGCAGTAGGCCATGACCTGCTGGTGGTGGACGCAGCCGTGGACGCTGATCCACGGCTCGCCCGCCGCGTCCTCCAGCCGGACGCCGTCGCGGAGCGCGAGCGGGTGCCCCGCCGGGACGATGAGGTCGAGCGCCTCCTCCAGGAGCGGTTCCCGGTCGAAGCGCGGATCGCCGGGCGGCGGCGCGCCGGGCGTCGGCTCGATCACCGCGATGTCGGTCTCCCCCGCGGCGAGCAGCCCGACGGCCTCGTCGGTGTCGCACTCGCGAACCTCGATCGTGAGATCCGGGTCCTCCCGCAGCAGGGCGCCGGCGGCGGGCGCGACGAGCCCGGAGACCGCCGTGGTGAACCCGCACATCCGCAGCGGCCCGACCTCACCGGCGCGGTGCGACGCCAGGTCGGCGAGGGCCTCCTCCCACCGGGCGAGGAGGCCGTCGGCGTGCCCGATCAGCAGGTGCGCGGCCGGCGTGAGCCGCACCTTGCGGCCCTGCGGCTCCAGCAGCGGGACCCTCAGCTCCCGCGCCAGCTCGCGGAGGTGGTGGGAGACCGCCGACGGCGTCAGGTGCATCGCCTCCGCCGCGGACGTGACCGTCCCGTACTGGTGGACGAGCCTCAGCATGTGCAGCCTGCGCAGGTCGATCATGCAACCATCTTGCACGATTCCCTAAGGAAATCTGAAATAGACGGCAACGTTGGAACGGTCGCAGACTGCTGGCATGAGCGAACACACCACTCTCGTGTCCCGGCACATCACCAGCGACGGCGTCGTCACGTGGACGCGCTGCGCCTGCGGGCGGCTGCGGATGGACCTCGTCCCCACCGGCGGCGGCCAGGGGCTCGCCGCCGGGCCGTGCCCGCACCGCGCGGTCAGCCCTCGTCGAGCGTGAGTTCGTAGTGGAGCGTCCGGTACCGCTTCAGCTTGTGGGCCAGCGGCACCGCGAGGCCCTGCAGGAGGGGGTGCTTGCGGGCCAGCAGCCTGCGGATCGGCCGCGCCTCCTCCTCGGTGAGCAGGCGGACGCGGCCGTGCGCCGCCGGGCCGGTGGCCTCGCCCCGGAGGGTGCTCGGCGCGATCTCCACCTCCGGGTTGCGCGCCAGCCGCTTCGCCTTGAACGCCTTGTCGTAGGTGCGGAAGTAGGCGCGGTCGCCGCGGACGACGACGCTCACAGGCGTCCCGACCGGCGTCCCGTCCCTGCGGTAGCTCGTCAGCAGGACGGTGCGCTGCTTCCTCAGAGTCTCAAGCGTCGATTTCGTGTCCATACCCGGGAGACGTGAGGCCCGGCGCCCGATGTGACATCACCGCGAGCGGAGGGCCGCCGCCTCGGAGGCGAGCTTGCGGACGCGGTCCCAGTCGCCGTCGCGGATGGCGTCCGCGGGGGTGAGCCAGGAGCCGCCGACGCATCCGACGTTCCCGAGCGCGAGGTAGTCGGCCGCGTTCCGCAGGCCGACCCCGCCCGTGGGGCAGAACCGGATCTGCGGCAGCGGCCCGCCGAGCGCCTTCAGGTAGGCGGCGCCGCCCGCCGCCTCGGCCGGGAAGAACTTCATCGCCGTGATCCCGCCCTCCAGCAGCGCGATCGCCTCGGAGGCGGTCGCGACGCCCGGCAGGAACGGCAGCCCGGTCGCGACCATCGCCGCCTGGAGGCGGGGCGTGCAGCCGGGGCTGACCAGGAACCGCGCCCCGGCGGCGGCCGAGCGCTCGGCGTCCTCGGGGCGCACGACCGTCCCCGCCCCCACCACCGCGTCCGGGACCTCGGCGGCGATCCGCGTGATCGCCGCCAGCGCGGACGGCGTGCGCAGCGTCACCTCGATCACCGGGAGGCCGCCCTCGACCAGGGCGCGGGCCAGCGGGACGGCGGCCTCCTCGTCGTCCAGCACCACGACGGGAATGACGGGCGCGAGGTCGAACAGGTCTTCAGCGATCATGCGGGCTCCAGGTGGGGCAGGCTCTGCGCGAGCCGGACGGCGGCGCCGACCAGGGCCGGGCCGGGATGGACGATGAGCGAGGTCGGGATGGCGCGCATGTAGTCCTCGACGGGGGGCTTCCCCTCGAAACGGGCACGGAACGCGCTGCCCTGCAGCACGTCCACGATCCGCGGCAGGATGCCCCCGCCGAGGAAGACGCCGCCCCGGGCGCCGAGCGTGAGGGCGACGTTGCCCGCGAGCGACCCCAGCAGCGCGCAGAACATCTCCACGGCCTCGCGGTTCAGCGGGTCGTCCAGGTCCTCGCTGATCTGCCGCGGGGTCAGGTCGCGCGCCGGCGCGCCGTCGATCGCGGCGAGGTAGCGGCGGAGGCGGGCGAGACCCGCCCCCGACAGCAGGAACTCCGCGGTGGCCGAGCCCTTCTCGGCGCGCAGCAGCCGCGCCGCCGCCGTCTCCCGGTCGGTGGCGGCCGGGACGTCGACCTGGCCGCCCTCACCCGGCAGCGGCACCCAGCCCGACGGCGTCGGAACGAGCCCGGCGACGCCGAGGCCCGTGCCCGGCCCGACCACGGCCAGCGGCGCGCCGGTGTCCGCGGTTCCCGCCCCGACGGGGACCAGGTCGTCCTCGCCGAGGCGGGGCAGGGCCAGGGCGAGCGCCTCGAAGTCGTTGATGACCTCCAGGTGCGCCATGCCGAGGTGGGCGCGCACCGCCTCCGGGCTGCCCTTGGGCCAGCCCGCGTTGGTGAGGTGGAAGGTGCCGTTCGTGACGGGCCCCGCCACCGCCAGGCACGCGGCCGCAGGACGCACGCCGACCATGTCGAGGTAGGCGGCCGCGGCCTCCGCCAGGCCCGGATGGTCGCGGGTCGGCAGCGACCTGACCTCGGACGGGACGCCGTCCGGACCGTCTACCAGCGCGAACCGCGCGTTCGTCCCGCCAACATCCGCGACCAGCCAAGTCATGAGAGCACCCCGGCCCCGCGCTCGGCCGGGCCCACGGCATGGCGGAACACCTGGAACAGTTCCCGTCCCGTGCCGTAGGTCTGGTCGGGCGGCGGCGCGGCGGCCTCGCGGGCGGCGAACTCCTCGTCGGGGACGAGGACCTCCAGCACCCCGGCGTCCGCGTCGAGCCGGACGACGTCGCCGTCGCGGACGCGGGCGAGCGGCCCGCCCGCCGCGGCCTCCGGCGACACGTGGATCGCGGCGGGCACCGCCCCTGAGGCGCCCGACATGCGACCGTCCGTCACCAGCGCGACGCGGTGCCCACGGTCCTGGAGCACCGACAGCGGCGGGGTGAGCCGGTGCAGTTCCGGCATCCCGTTGGCGCGCGGGCCCTGGTTGCGGACGACCGCCACCACGTCCCGGTCCAGCTCGCCGGCGGCGAACGCCTCCTGGAGGGCCTCCTGCGAGTCGAACACGCGGGCGGGGGCCTCGATGGCGCGGTGCTCCGGCCGGACCGCCGACACCTTGACGACCGCCCGCCCCAGGTTGCCGCGCACCGTGTGCAGGCCGCCGTGCGAGTCGAACGGCTCGGCGACCGGGCGCAGCACCTCGGTGTCGCCGGACTCTCCGACCGCCGCGCGCCATTCGACCTTGCCGCCGACGAGCTCGGGAACGTTCCGGTACGCCGCGAGGGTGTCGCCCCCGACCGTCCTCGCGTCCTCGTGCAGGAGCCCCGCGTCGATCAGCTCGCCGATGAGGAACGCGGTGCCGCCCGCCGCGTGGAAGTGGTTCACGTCGGCGGTCCCGTTGGGGTAGAGGCGGGTGAGCAGCGGCGTGACCTTGGACAGCTCGTCGAAGTCGTCCCAGGTCAGCTCGATGCCCGCCGCGGCGGCCATCGCCACCAGGTGCAGCGTGTGGTTGGTGGAGCCGCCGGTCGCGAGCAGCGCCACGACCCCGTTGACGAACGCGCGCTCGTCGAGCAGCTCCCCGATCGGGGTGTAGCCGTCGCCGAGGTCCGTGAGCTTGAGGACGCGCCTGCCGGCCGCCTCGGTCAGGGCCTCGCGCAGCTTCGTCCCGGGCGGGACGAAGCTGGCCCCCGGCAGGTGCAGCCCCATGACCTCCATGAGCAGCTGGTTGGAGTTGGCCGTCCCGTAGAAGGTGCAGGTGCCGGGCGAGTGGTAGGACGCGGCCTCGGCGGCGAGCAGCTGCTCGCGGCCGATCTCCCCCGCCGCGAACCGCTTGCGGACCTTCGCCTTCTCGCCGTTCGGCAGCCCCGACGCCATCGGCCCGGCGGGCACCAGGAGCACCGGCAGGTGCCCGAACGACAGCGCCCCGATCACCAGCCCCGGGACGATCTTGTCGCAGACGCCGAGCAGCAGCGCGCCGTCGAACATGTCGTGCGACAGCGCCACGGCCGTCGCCATCGCCACCACGTCCCGGCTGAACAGCGACAGCTCCATGCCGGCGCGGCCCTGGGTGATGCCGTCGCACATGGCGGGGACGCCCCCGGCGAACTGCGCCGTCCCGCCCCCCGCGCGGATCGCCGCCTTCAGGACGTCCGGGTAGTCCTGGAGCGGCTGGTGCGCGGACAGCATGTCGTTGTACGCCGACACGATCGCGATGTTGGGCGTCACGTCGCCGCGCAGCCACAGCTTGTCCTGGACGCCGCAGGCCGCGAAGCCGTGCGCGAGGTTCGCGCACCCCATCCCGCCGCGCACCGGGCCCTCCGACCGGGCGGCCCGGATCCGGTCCAGGTAGGCGCCGCGGGATCCGGCGCTCCGCTCGACGACGCGCCGGGTCACTGCCGCCAGCACGGGATGCACAGCCATCAGAAGCTCCAAGCCCAGGGGGATCGCTGGATCACCAAGGTAGCGAGACATAGGTCACCCGTTCAACAGGACTTATGAACTTTGAATGACAAAAGTCTGGAAGTTCTCCCAACTGGACGTACCGAAGCCCTGACTGCTTGACTGACCGGATGCCCCGCCCCGTCACCCGTCCGGCCACCGGCGGCGACATGCTGCGCCTGATCCGCGAGGACGGCGTCGCCACCCGCGCCGAGCTGGGCCGCCTCACCGGGCTGTCCCGTCCCGCCGTGGCGTCCCGCGTCGCGGCGCTGATCTCGCGCGGGCTGGTCGTCGAGCGCGCCGACGGGCCGTCCACCGGCGGGCGCCCCCCGGCCCGGCTGGAGTTCAACGCCGCGGGCGGCGCCGTCCTCGTCGCGAACCTCGGCCAGTCCCGCGGCCAGCTCGCCGTGTGCGACCTCGCCGGCACGGTCCTGGCCCGCGCCGACGGGCCCCCGGCGGAGACGACCCCGGGCAAGACGCTTCCGCGCCTGTTCGACCAGTGGGCGTCGCTCCTCGACGCGTCCGGCACCGACCCGTCGACCGTCCGCGGCGTCGGCCTCGGCGTGCCCGACGCCGTCGAGCACGTCGCCGGGCGCTGGGACGCGGTCGAGATCGGCGCGCCGGTCGCCGAGCGCTTCGGCGTCCCCGCCTACCTCGACAACGAGGTCAACGCCGCCGCCCTCGGCGAGCACCAGGCCCATCCGGGCGTCGGCGACCTGCTGTTCGTCAAGGTCTCGACCGGGATCGGCGCGGGCATCATCGCGGGCGGCCGTATCCAGCGCGGCGCGCTCGGCGCGGCCGGGGAGATCGGGCACGTCCCCGTCCCGTTCCCCGGCGAGGCGCCCTGCCGCTGCGGCAACGTGAACTGCGTCGAGGCCGTCGCCGGCGGGACCGCCCTGCTGGCCCGCTCCCCCGCCGACGACCTGCCCGCCCTGGCGGCCCTCGCCCGGGCCGGCGACCCCGCGACCGTCGCCCTGCTGCGCGACGCCGGCCGCCGCATCGGCGAGGTCGTGGCCACCGCCGTCAACCTGCTCAACCCCGCGGTCGTCGTCCTCGGCGGCGACCTCGCGGGCGCCGACGAGCCGCTGATCGCCGGCCTGCGAGAGATCGTCTACCGGCGCTCCACGGCGCTGGCGACCCGGGACCTGCGGATCGAGCCGAGCCGCCTGGGCGAGGGCGCGGGCCTGGCCGGCTGCGCCGCCATGGTGCTGGACAACATCCTCTCCCCCGGCGCCGTGGACGCGGCCGCCGCCGGCGCCTGAGAGGCGGGAACCGCAGGCGAGAGCGCGGCCGCCCTTTTCGTGCGCGACGGGGCGTTAGCACAACCGCACGGCGCGTCGCCACCGGCCGGTGTGGCAGTCATCGGCCATGAGGTGTCCGGAAACCGGACCGCAACCCGGCGCGAAAACGCGATCATCGATTCCGGGTGATGGGAAACTCGACATTTCCCCCCATTGCGGGAACGACGCCGGAAAAGATCGTCACTCTCTGCACACGCGTCACATGACATATTTCCCGTCAGGTAAGTCTTTTCTACCGATCAAGTGGATGTCGGACAGAACTCGCGCTCTAGCGTTTCCGGATGATTCGTGGTTACCGTGTCCCTGCTCGACGAAAGTTACATCCCATTGCTTTCCCGGCTTTTGATCACAAAAGCCGACACGTTCCATAGCAAGCGCCGGCGACCTGGACGGTCGAGCGGAAAGAGAGAGGACGAGCGGAGATGGCGGACTTCCATTTCAGTGTCCTGTCCGGGGCGTCCGCCGCGGACGACGGCGACACCCGCCTGCTCGACGTCCTCGACCGGGCGCTCGCCGCCGCGGCCGGCCCGGTCCGGTGGACGACGGTGCGCAGCGGCATGTGGGCCCAGGTGCGCCCGCGGAACGCCGAGTGCCCCCAGCAGGGCTGGAAGCTGCACGTCTCCGCCACGCCGGCGTCGGCCGAGCAGGTGCTCGCCCGCTCGCTGCCGGTGCTCCTGGCGGGCCGCTCCCTCTTCAAGTTCGCCGCCACCCGCGACCTGGTCGCCGCCCTGAACGCCCGCAACACCTCGCGCGGCCATTCCGGAAAGTTCATCACCGTCTACCCGGTGGACGACGACGAGGCCGTCCGGCTCGCGGCGGAACTGCACGTGGCGACCGCCGGCCTGCCCGGCCCGCGCATCCTCTCCGACCGCCCCTACGGGCCGGGGAGCCTCGTCCACTACCGCTACGGAGCCTTCGTCGAGGTGCGGCGGATCACCAACGACGGGTTCTACGCCTGGGTCATTCTCGACCCCGACGGCAATCCCGTGGAAGACCGCCGCGGCGCCACCTACGCGCCGCCTCCATGGGCCGTCTGCCCATTCCCCCAGGACGTTCCGCCGACGCAGAGCGAGAACGGCGCGGACGCGACCGGCGGGACCGAAAACAGCCGAAATAGCACAGCCATCAAGAATGGCACGGAGAAGGGGAAAGGCGTTCTGATCGGATCGCGGTTCACCGTCCACGAGGCGATCCGCCACACCAACAAGGGCGGCGTGTACCGGGCGACGGACAACGAGACAGGCGAGGCGGTCGTCATCAAGGAGGCGCGCCCGCACGTGGACGTCGACGCGAAGGGCAGGGACACCCGCGACCGGCTGCGGACGGAGGACCGCGTACTCAGGGCGGTCGAGACCCTGGGCTTCGCGCCGCGCCCGGTCGAGCTCTTCACCCAGAGCGGCCACCTCTTCCTGGCGCAGGAGATGATCCCGGGCATCTCGCTGCGGCAGTGGGTCGCGGACCTGGTCGGCGACGCGGGATGGGGCCCCCACCTCGCCCCGGCCCTGGAGATGGGCCGGCGCCTGGCCGAGCTGATGGCGAACGCGCACCGCGCCGGGCTCATCGTTCGCGACTTCAACCCGAGCAACATCATCGTGCGCCCCGGCGGCGCCCCGGTGATGATCGACCTGGAGCTGGCCCTCACCCGGGACGACACCGAGCGCGAAGGGATGCGGGTGGGCACCCCCGGCTACAGCGCGCCGGAGCAGATGGACGGCGCCGCGCCGGCCCGGTCGGCCGACTACTTCGCCCTGGGCGCGACGCTCTGCCACGTCCTCACCGGCGGACCCCCCTACCTCCTGGAGGAGAGCCCCCCGGCCAGGTCCCTGAACGAGCGCCTGGCGGAATGGCTGGCCGCCCGCACCCTGGACCTCGACCTGCCCGACGGGCTCGTCCCGCTCCTGCTCGGCCTGATGGCCGACCGGCCCGGCCACCGCTGGGGGCCGCCGAGGGCGCGGGAGGAGCTGGCCAGGATGGCCCCGGAGCGCGAAGGCGGAGGCCGCGAGGCCGGCGGCGTTCCGGCGGGCCGGCGCGGCGGCGCGCCGCGCACCGTGCGCACCCCGTCGCTGCAGGGGCAGTGCAGGCTGTCCATCGCCGGGATCGTCGACCAGCTCATCGCCACCATGACCCCGGAGTCGGCCGAGACGCTGTGGCCCGCCTCATGCGTCCACGGCGCCCCCGACCCCTGCAGCCTCCAGCACGGCGCCGCGGGAGCGCTGGGCGCGCTGACCCGGTGCTACGAGGTCGGCGCCGACCCGCGCCTGGCCGAGGCGATCAGCGACGCGGGCCACTGGGTCCTGCGGCGGCTGGACAGGGACGGCGACCGGCCCCCCGGGCTGTACTTCGGCACGGCGGGCGCCGCGTGGGCGGTGCTGGACGCCGGCCTGGCCCTGGACGACGGCGAGCTGGTCGACGGGGCGCTCGCCGTCGCGGAGCGGCTGCCGGAGGCGGTCCCCAGCCCGGACGTGACGCACGGGACGGCCGGCCTCGGCTTCGCGGCCCTGCACATGTGGGCCCGGACGGGGCGGGCGAGGTTCGCCGAGCGGGCGGTCGCGGCCGCCGACGCCCTCGCCGCGACCGCCGAGGAGCGGGACGGCGGGCTCGACTGGAGCACGCCCGCCGAGATCGAGTCCAAGCTCGCCGGACGGCGCTACTACGGATTCGCGCACGGCGTCGCGGGCGTCGGCGCCTTCCTGCTCGCCTGCGCCGGGTCGGTCGGCGGCGACGCCCACCGGGCGCTCGCGGCCGGCGTCGGGGAGACGCTGCTCGACACCATGATCGACACAGGGCGGTCGGCGATGTGGCCGGCGAACTCGGGGGACATCGCCACCGCGCCGTACTGGTGCCACGGCTCGGCCGGCATCGGCGGCTTCCTCGGCCGCCTGGGCCGGGCCACCGGGGAGCGGCGCTTCCGCCGGGCCGCCGAACTGGCCGCCCGCGCGGTGATGGACAACCGCTGGCGCGCGACGCTCGGGCAGTGCCACGGCCTGTCCGGCAACGGCGACTTCCTGCTCGACCTGGCCGCCCTCACCGGCGACGAGCGCTTCCGGGAGGACGCGTGGCGGCTCGCCCGCATGGTCCTGGCCAACCGGGCGCATCGCGGCGGCCGGACGGTGTTCCCCGACGAGCAGGGCAACGTCTCGATCACCTGGGGGGACGGACTCAGCGGCGTCCTCGGCTTCCTGGTGCGCCTCCAGAACGGCACGCCGCGCCAGTGGACGGCCGACGAGGCCGCCGGCTCCGCGGCCCCCGCGCCGACGACCGCCGGGCGGGCGTCATGACCGGGGCCCTGCCGGACCTTCCGCCCGTGCCGAGCCGGTTCGGCTTCGCCTTCTCGGCCGACGGCCGCTGGGCCACCTGCCTGCGGTCCGCGGAGGACAGCGTCGTCCTGGAGCGATGGGACCTGACGTGGCCCGCCGTCAACCCGGGGCCTTCCCTGCGGACGCTCGACGACGCCGCCCTCCCGGACGGGGACTGCCCGGGCGGCGGGATCATCGACCGCCGCTGCGGGGCGCTGCCGCTGAACGACGGCCGCGTGCTGGTCGTGCGGCCCGCCGTCGGCGACCACGGCGAGCCCGCCGGGCACGGGACCCTCGTCGCCGCCGAGCCGACCCCCGCCGGGCTGAGGCCCGTGCGGTCGTGGCCGGTGCCGGAGATGCTCGCCGGGTTCCTGCTGGCCTCTCCGGGGCAGGCGCAGACCGCGCTGCTCGTGGCCATCGAGGACGAACGGCACTCGCGCATCTGGCGGGTGTCGCCCTCGTCCCCCGTCCTGGAGCCGGTGCTGCGGATCCCCGGCGTGCTGTCGGGCGGCGTCTGGGCCGACGAGGGCCGCACCCTCGCCCTCGACCACGACGGCGCCGGGCACCGGACCGAGGGGATCCTGGTCGACCTGCGCGAACGCACCTGGCAGCGCTTCTGGTCGGTGTCGGACACCACCGGCGACCGGATCGCGGCCTACAGCCCGCGCTCTGGCGCCCTCGCGGTGACCACCACCACGCCGGGCGCCCAGCAGCGGGGCGCGCCGCAGATCGGGCTGCGCCTGCCCGGCGGCGGCCCCGTCCGGTTCCCCGAGAACCTCAACCGGTCGGCCGCGTACCGGACCCCGCTGGCCTTCGACGCCTCCGGCGAGCGGCTGCTCGTCCGGGAGATCGCCGGCGCCGCCGCACGCCTCGCCGTCTACGCCACCGGGGACGACCGGATCACCCCGGTCCCCGGCCCGCCGGGCATGCTCTGGCCGCCCGCGCACTGGGGCGGCGACGGCCGTGTCCACGTCCGGTTCTCGGCCCCGCACCAGCCGCCGACCCTCGCGACGGTGCGGCGTCCCGCGCCCTCCGGCTGGGACCTGGCCGCGCATCCCTCCGACGGCGCGGCGGCCTGGCGGGGCGCGGAACTCGTCGAACTCTCCGGACCGGCGGGGCCCATCGAGGCGATCGTCTACGGCGGCCCCGGCTGGCGCACGCGGCCCCGGCTGGTGCTGGCCCTGCACGGCGGACCGCTGTCGGCGTGGCGGTACGAGTTCGAGCCGCTCTTCCAGTACCTGGCCGCCGCGGGCGCCGCCGTCGTGGCCCCCAACTACCGGGGCAGCACCGGCTACGGCGACGCGCACCTGCGGCCGGTCATCGGCGACTGGGGCGGCCCCGACCTCGACGACGTCGTCCACGTCGCGGACGCGCTCGCGGAGGGCCGCGGCACCGCGCTGCCGCGCCCCGTCGTGCTCGGCGGCAGCTACGGCGCCTTCCTGGCCCTGCTCGCGGCCTGCCGCCGGCCGGACCTGTGGTCGGGTTGCGTCGCGCTCGCGCCGTTCACCTCGGCGGCCGGCCTGCACCGCACCGCCAACGGAGCGGTCAGGGATCGCGTGTCGCGGCTCAGCCGCCTCGACGCCCACGACGAGCAGGACGCCGGGCGCGACGTCCTGCGGGCGTGCGATGCGCTGACGGCGCCGCTGCTGGTGGCGCACGGCGTCCGGGACGAGGCCGTCCCGGTCGAGCAGTCCAGGGCGCTGCGCCGCCGCCTCCTCGAACTCGGCAGGACCGAAGGAGTCGACTTCGACTACCTGGAGACCGCCGGCGACCACCACGAGGTCGTCCAGGCCTGGTCCCCGGTCCTGCGTGAAGCGGTGGTCCGCTTCTGCCTCACGGCGGGGCGGGCCTTGGCCCTCGACAAGGAAGGGAGGTGAAACGCATGAACACGTTCGACGGCGACCTCGTGGCCGCTCTGCAGGAGCTGCCCGAGACCGACCCCGTGGAGATCGACGGCATCCAGCTCGGCGGCACCTGCGCGTGTGTCGGCCTGCTGACGCTGCTCAACACGATCTGCATCGGCATCTCCTGCGCCTGATCAGCGCAGCCCATGCGGAACCCGGGACCCCTGAATGAACCCCGGCCCGCAGAACCCCGGTCACGGACCGGCCACGAGCCGGTCCGTGACCGGACCCACTTACGAGTGTAGAAGACATCCCCCGGAAGCGAACGGAGTCGTGGCGCGTGGCCCTCACCGGCACATCGGGCGACTCCGCGGCACTGCGCGCCGGAGGCCGGCGGCTCCTGCGCACGGCGATGGCCCGCTTCCGGGCGGCGATGGGCGTGCTGGTCCTCCTCGCCATCGTCCGCGTCGCCGCGACGCTGGCGACGCCCGTCATGCTCGCCCGGGCGGTCGACGCCGCCCGCGCCCAGCAGGACGTCGGCGCCTCCGCGGCGTGGCTCGCGCTCGTCCTGGCCGCGGCGGCGGTCGCCACCACCGGCGAGGACGTGCTCGGCTCCTACTGCGGCAGCGACGTCACCGCCTGGCTCCGGCACCGGCTGCTGCGGCACGTGCTGGCCCTCGGACCGGAGGGGCGCCGGCGCTTCCCCGCGGGGGACGTGCTGTCCCGGCTCACCGAGTCCGCGTCGGGTCCGGCGGCGTTCCCCGTCCTGCTGCTGTCGGCCGCCGCCGCGCTGGCCACCACCGCCGGCGCGCTGGCCGGCCTGGCCCTGATCGACTGGTGGCTCGCCGCCGCGTTCGCGGCCGGGGTGCCGCCGCTGCTGGTCGCGCTGCGGGTGTTCGTCGTCCGGGCCACCGAGCCGTTCGCCCGCTACCAGGCCTGCCAGGCGGCGATCGCGACGCGGCTGCTCGACGCCCGGCAGGGGATCCGGACGATCCGGGCGAGCGGCACCGCCGCCGCCGAGGCCCGCCGCATCCTCGCACCGCTTCCCGGCCTCGGGCGGGCGGGCCGGGAGACGTGGGCCGTGCAGGGCACGGTCAGCCGACGGCTCGCGCTGCTGGCCCCGCTCACCCAGGTCCTGGTGGTCGGCGTCGCGGGCGTCCGCCTGGCCACCGGCGACATCACCACCGGTCAGCTCGTGGGCGCCCTGTCCTACGCGGCCCTTGCCGTCGCGGCGGCGTCGGTGTTCGACACGGTCGTCGCACTGCTCAACTGCCAGGTCGGCGCGGGGCGGATCAACGAGATCCTGACGGCCGTCCCGGCGGTGCGGCCCCCCGAACGGCCGGTGCGGCTGCCGGACGGGCCGGGCCGGCTGCGGCTGCGCGGCGTCACCGTCCGGCTCGGCGGCCGCGCCGTCCTCGACGGACTCGACCTCGACGTGCCGCCCGGGACGACGCTCGCGGTGGTCGGCACGTCCGGGACGGGCAAGAGCGTGCTGATGTCGACCGTCGGGCGGCTCCTCGACCCCGACGAGGGGGTCGTCGAACTCGACGGCGTCCCCGTCACCGCCGTCCCGCTCGCGGAGCTGCGGCGCGCCGTCGCCTACGCCTTCGAACGCCCCGCCCTGCTCGGCGCGACCGTGCGCGAGACGATCGCCTACGCCCGCCCCGCCGCGACCCGCGCCGAGGTGCACCGCGCCGCCCGCGACGCCGTCGCCGACGCCTTCATCCGGGTCCTCCCCAACGGATACGACACGCCCCTCGACCGCGTGCCCCTGTCCGGAGGCGAACTGCAGCGGCTCGGCCTGGCCCGCGCCGCGCTCGCCGACGCCCGGATCGTCCTCCTCGACGACGCCACCAGCAGCCTCGACACCGCGACGGAGATGAAGGTGACCCAGGCGCTCCGGCAGATCCTCGCCGGGCGGACCAGCCTCGTGGTGGCGCGCCGCCCCGCGACCGCCGCCCGCGCCGACCTCGTCGCCTGGCTGGACGCCGGACGCGTCCGGGCGCTCGCCCCGCACACGGAGCTGTGGGCCGACCCGGACTACCGCGCCGTCTTCTCCACCGGGGCGGCCCCATGACGGCCCCGCCCGCCGCGCGCCTCCTGCACCGCCACCTGCGCGGCCAGTGGCCCGCGGTACGACGCCTCACCGCCTGGTCGGCCGTGGAGTCGCTGCCGATGTTCGCGTCCGGGCTGCTCCTCGCCCGCGCCGTCGACCAGGGGTTCCTCGCGGGCCGCACCCTGACCGGCCTCGGCTGGCTGGCCGTCCTCGCGGCCCTGTACGCGGTCGGCGCGTTCGCGACCGGCCGGGTTTACCCGTGGCTCGCCGCGACCGTCGAGCCGCTGCGCGACTCCCTGGTCATCGAGGTCGTCGCGGCCGCCCTCCGCCGGATGGCCGACCGGGCCCCGGACGCCGCCGGCGCGAGCGTCTCCCAGGTCACCGAGCAGGCCGAGGCCGTGCGGGCGCTGGTGGGGACCGCGCTGCGCAACGTCCGCCAACTCCTGTCCGCCGGCGCCGCCGCGCTCGTGGGCCTGGCCCTGCTGTCCCCGCCGCTGGCCCTCGTCATCTGCGTGTCGGTCGCGCTGGCCCTGGCGGTGTACGCGGCGTTCGTGAGCATGCAGATCCGCCGGTACCGGGCGGTCATCCGCCAGGCCGAACGGATCGGCGAGGCCGCCGCGACCGTCGTCCACGGCGTTCGCGACGTCACCGCGTGCGCCGCCGAGGACCGCGCCGCCGCCGCAGTGGGCGAGGTCGTGGACGCACAGGCCGAAGCCCTGCGCGCCTACGCCCGCACCCGCTGGGTCAGGCTCCCCGTCCTCGCGCTCGGCGTGCACCTGCCCCTGCTCTCCCTGCTCGTCCTGTCGCCCTACCTGACCGCGCACCACGGACTCACCGCCGGGCAGATCGCAGGCGGCGCGGGCTACCTCGTGACGGGACTCCAGCCGGGCATCACCGTCCTGGTCGACGCGGGCGGCACCCTCCTGCTCAGCCTCGCGGTGGTCCTGGGCCGCCTGGCCGAGGTCTGCGCCGTCCCCAAGGCCCCGCCCTCCGGCACCGCGACGGCCGAATCGTCCGGCATCGAAGCCGACCACGTGACCTTCGCATACTCCCCGCACGCCGCCCCGGTGGTCGAGGACCTGTCCCTGCACGTCCCCGAGGGCACCCACCTGGCCGTGGTAGGCCCCAGCGGCACCGGCAAGTCCACCCTGGCGAACCTGCTCACCGGCCTCCTGGAACCCCGGAAAGGCAAGGTCACCTTGGGCAAGGTCCCCCTCCCCCGCCTGGACCCGGCCCACCTGCGCGCCTCGATCACGCTGATCCCGCAGGAGAGCTACGTCTTCGCCGGCACCCTCCGCGAAAACCTGACCTACCTGAGCCCAGAGGCCTCCACCCCAGCCCTAGACGAAGCCGTAGCCGCCGTGGGCCTCGTGGAAACCGTCCAGCGCTTGGGCGGCTACGAGGCCGAGATCCCACCCGGCGGGGGCGGCCTCTCCCAGGGCGAACGCCAACTCGTCACCCTGGCCCGCGCCTACCTGTCCCCGGCCGCGGTCATCGTCCTGGACGAGGCCACCAGCCACCTGGACCCGGCGACCGAGGCCCGCGCCGAACAGGCCCTGGCAGCCCGCGGCGGCACCCTGATCGTCATAGCCCACCGCATAACCTCCGCCGAACGAGCCCACCAGGTCCTACTGATGGACGGCCCCGTCCCCACCCTGGGCACCCACGAGACCCTCCTGACCCGCAGCCGGACCTACGCAGAGTTGGTAGGCCACTGGCTGACCTGAGCAGAGGTCCCCTAAAGATCCAGTTCGCCGCGCCGAATCCGGGCGACCACCACAGAGAACTCCGAAGGAGCAAGGTGTAGGCGGGCACCGAATCGGTCCTTGGAATCCCGTACGGCGATCCGATCGTCCAGCTTGGCCAGCTCAACACACGCGTTGTCGTTCACTCCACCGCTTCGGGAGCTTTTGCGCCATTCGATCACAGGTAACTCTCCCGCACCTTCTCGATCAACCTGCGCGAATCATCGCGAGACAGGGCTAATGCCCCAAGTTGGTCAAAGTGTATCGCGAGAGTAGCAACCTCGTCACCGGCCTCGATGAGGCGACCCGCGAGCTGCGCTCCAGCGTAAGAGATCTGCCGTCCCCCCAAGTCGAGGATCTGGAACGCACCATCCAACCCAGGGTGAGCGCCTGCCGCTCTCAGAATGCACCGCACCGACACATGCGGCAGCTCGTCCACCTGCAACAGATAGCCGAGCTGCTCTTCCATGGTCGACCGGGTTCCCACGGGACGCTCCAGCACGTCCTCATCAAGGATGATCCAAATGTAGGGCGGGTCGCGTTTCGTCAGGATCTCCTGACGCTTTCGACGCGCCTCCACTTCCCGGTCGCTCTGCCGAGCTTGCCCGCCTGACAACAGCAGCGCCTTCGCATACTCGGGCGTCTGCACAGGAACCGGGATCGATTTGCCATGATAGATCTTAAGGACCTTCGCGGCGGATTCGTACTGAATATACTGCGCAAACCAGTCAGGATCATGCCCGCTGCGCGCATAGTGCAGTAGCCGCTGAAAATGCCCTCCGGTATCCCATGTCTGGTCCAAGATGGCCATGTATGGATCACTCGGACGGAGCCGCCCCGCCTCCCAGTTGGAGACAGTGCCGCGCGCCACCCGCGCAATTTGGGCGGTTTGCGCCAGCGAAAGACCCCTCCGGGTCCGGTAGAACCACAGGTCGAAGGCCAGCCAGGCCCACAGCGACGAATCCGGGTCAATGCTCTCACGAACACTCACGCCGACCTCCGGTGTATTTCCTGGATTCCAATCCATCCCACGCTAATCCTTCGCCGCCGACCATGTACTCAAATCCAGCGAAGACAAGGCGGCTGAGATGAGCGATCAAACACCGGCCCTAAATATTCCTCATCCGGGCGAAATCAGGATGACCATCCAGGGAGAGAAAGCTTCGGTCAGGCTGGCCCGGGAACTCGCCCGATATGTGCTGATCAATTGGGGCTACGAGGGCTCTCTGATCGATGACTCGGCGGTCGTCATGAGCGAAATCGTCACGAATGCGGTCGAGGCAGCCGCGGGGCACGCGCTCAGGATCCGGATCGCCGTCCACGAGGGCGCACCGCTTCTGGAGTGCTGGGACCCGTCGCCGGAACTTCCCCGCCACTGCGAAGCCGGCCTGGACGCCCTGAGCGGCCGAGGACTCGCGATCATCGCCGCCTACGCCAAGGACACCGGCGTCCGCCCGTCCGCCACCGGCCAGGGCAAGATCGTCTGGGCCCTCATGCCCGCCACCGCCTCCGTCCCGCTCGGTCCGTCCCAGCATCACCACCCGGCTTGACGGCGACCGCGGGAATTGAATCGCATCCAATGTGCATCATGCGACGCTAAATTGGCGATTCGGACACCACTTGGCACGTCTGGGTCGCGGTGAGAGCATTTGCTCTATCACCGGCTAGCGAAAGCGAGTGGCAGCATGAGCAGGCCCTGGGAAGCCGATCACGACGCGGGGTTCCAGCGAAGGTTAGGGAAGACGGCGGCCGAGGTGGGTGACAGCCGCACGACGCAGGACTGTCCCGAGATCTGGGAGTTGGACAACGGCGACATCGCCGTCATCGGCCGGGATGCCACGGGTGCCTACCGCGACCGTCTGCCGCCGGGAGTGAGCATCGGTTCCGACGAGCGCCTTGTGGTCATCTCCGGTCGGCTGCTCTCGGCCGCCAAGCCGGACATCCGAGATGCTTGACCAGCTCGCCCGCTTCCGGGGGGAAGTGCTGGACCGCGTGGCCTACCACCGGGACTTCGCCCGCCAGATCGACGACCTGCGCGGCACCATCTGGAAACTCGAACGGTCCCAGGTCTTCCGCGAGTTGGACGACCCCAGTTGGCAGGCGTTCAGTTCCGGAGACTGGCGGCGCTCCCTCGAACTGCTGGAGGAAGACCGCAAGGCCATCCGCACGGAGGCCGACGGCAACCGGCGCCAAGGCCTGGAGATCAAGCGTGTCCGCGTGGTCGAGCGCCCTCTGAGCCCGTACGTCCAATGGGAGCTCCATGCGCTCCGGATGCTGGCGGAGGAAGGCTTCGAACTGAGCGTCGTCCCCGCCGAAGAGCTCTCCGACCTGGAGATCCAGGGCCAACTACCCGAAGTGGTCGTCGTCGGCACGCGCGTCCTCTATGAAGTCCGATACCGGCCGGATTGGACGCCGTGCGGCGCCCGCCGCATCAAGACGCCGGACGTGATCCGCACCGCCGCATCCGAGATCAGCCGATTGCACCGCAAAGGCGAGCCCTTGCTTCGCTTCTTTGAACGGGAAGTGGCCCCGCTGCCCGCTCCGGCGGTCTGATCTATCGTTCGTAGATGCCGTCCGCTCGCCTGGGACTGAGAACGTTCTCCCTCTGCCTGATCACGCTTGTCGTCATTGTCCTTATCGGGGCTTCGCCGTGGGCCTTGCGCGCGTTCGGCGGGCCGACCGCCCGGTGGGAGCGGTTGAGCTTCATCGGCCAGACCTACGGCGCCGCATCCGCGCTCCTAGCCGCCCTCGCGCTGATCGGCATCGCGGCCACCCTCATCTTCCAGGCGCACGACACGAAGATCGCCCGCGAGGAGGCCCGGCGCATCGCGATCGCGGAGCTGCTCAAGATGGCCATGGACGACCCGGCCCTCGATGAGGCATGGGGGCCTGTCCCGGCGGACGCGGACCGCAAGGCCAGGCGGCAGCTCATGTACGTCAACATGATCATCTCGGAGTGGCAGATGTCCTTTGAGACGAAGGCCCTTCCCGAGACGCGGCTGCGCGCCATTTCGCATGAGATGTTCTCCGGCCGTCCTGGGCGGGCCTTCTGGGAAGAGGCGCGCCAGGTCCGCTTGAACACAGCCGGGAGCAAGCGAGCGCGCCGCTTCCACGAGATCCTCGACGAGGAGTACGGCCTGGCGCCCGCTCCGCCGCCCGAGCGCTCACGCTCACGGCGTCCCTGGCTCCTCCTCGCCGGCTCGGCGGCGGGCGTTGCGGTGCTGGGCCCTCTCGTGCACCGCTTCGTCGCCCACCGCCGGTCACCTCGGCGAAGGCATCGCCGGAACCGTTCCCGCTGATCCCGAGGCCGCGGCGTGCCGGTCGCCTTCACCTGGCCCACGGCCCGGTCGCATCTGGGTGCAGTTCCCAACTCTGGAGAGACTCACTCACGTCTCACGGGCCTGCTCAATCCGCTCCCGTGTAGCGGGCGGCGTCTTTCGAGGCGCCGCATCCGCGGAGGGGTCAGGCCGCAGCGCGTCCTCCGTGGGGCGCCGTCTCGGCATGGCGCAGAGCGAAGAGGACCATGTCCTCGGTCGAGTGGACCTCCGGGTACAGCTTCTCGGGGTCGGTGTGGAGTTGGTAGTCCCAGACGAACCCATAGATTCCGAGGGTGACGAACGTCAGCAAGAGGTGGAGCCCGAAGCCGCGCCGGAGCCGCGGGATGGGCTCGAATGTGACTCGGTACTGAACGATTCCGAGCCGCAACCAGCAATCGCTCAGCTTGTCGTCGAAGTCCTCTTCCGTCAGCTGGATCTCCCACCAGAAGCGCATCATGCGGTACGCGGCGACGAACCAGTAGATGCCCAGTGTGAGGAAGGTCAGCAAGACGGACAGCCCGGCGTTGATCATCCGATGCTCGTCCTCGAAGCGCTCGTTCACATAGCGCCGAATATCATCGAGCTGCTCCATGCTTTCGGTGTCCTGGCCGACCTGGTCCACGTACTGCCTCGTAGCCTCGATGACCGCGTCGTAGTAGTGACGACGGCGCTCCCGGAACAGGTCAGTGCGGTTCACTCGACGGTAGAACACCACGATGGTGTATATGCCAAGAGTGATCCACGAAAGCAGGAACATGTAGATGGCCCAGCTGACGAGCGTCTGGTCCGTCATACGCCTTTCATGAACGTAGCGGTCCACACGCTGGACCGCCGGTATCGGTTCCATGGCCTTCTCCCTCCACAAGCGCAGCACGCGCGGAGTGACGGGGACGACGGACCACGGACCCACGAGTGCCGCCAGCAGCAGCACACGTTCATATCGTCACTCCCAGGCTACATCTGAGCGCGCGGAAGGCCACCGAGGGCGCTTCGGCTAGAGGTCAGCTAGGGCTGGTCGCCTGGGGTTTGGGGGGACTCTGCGTGGTCGCCGAGGCTTAGGAGGAGGGTGCGGAGGGTTGTGGCCAGGGCGTCTTGTTCGTGCTGGTCTAGGGCGGCCAGGAGGCGGCGTTCGTTTTCCAGGTGGGCGGCCACGGCGCGGTCGATCAGGTCGCGGCCGGCGGGGGTGAGGGCGACTAGGACGGTGCGGCGGTTGGCCGGGTCCAGGTCGCGCGTGACGTAGCCCTTGGCGACGAGGCGGTCCAGCCGGTTGGTGACGGCGCCCGAGGTCACCATCGAGGAGCGGGCCAGGGTGCCCGCGGTGATGCCGTCGGGCGAGTCGGCGCGGCGGAGGGTGGCCAGGACGTCGAACTCGCCCCGTTCAAGCCCGAACTCGGCGAAGAGGGCCTTGAGCTCGCGTTCGGCGATCCGGGTCAGCCGGGAGAGGCGGCCGAGGACCCTCATGGGAGACGGGTCGAGGTCGGGGCGGGCTCGGGTCCACTGCTCCACGACGCGGTCTACGGCGTCACGCTCCAACGGGCACCTCTCAACGTTGAACATTTCAACGTTGAAAGGATGCTCCATGCGACGTCGGACCTTCTCTGCCGTGCTGGTGTTCGGGCTTGCCGCCGCGATGAGCGCGCCGGCGCAGGCGGCCGTCGACCGCGACACGGCGGTGTACCCGACCACGATCCGGTTGCCGAACGGGTTCCAGCCCGAAGGCATCGCGATCGGGCCCGGCCCGGTCGCCTACGTCGGTTCCATGGCCGACGGCTCGGTCTACCGCGCGGACCTGCGCACCGGAGCCGGCGCGGTCGTCAGCCGGGGGCCCGGCACGCCGGCCCTCGGGCTGAAGAGCGACGCGCGCGGACGGCTGTTCGTGGCCGGCGGCCCGGGTGGCGACGCCCGTGTCCTCGATGCCCGTACGGGGCGGGTTCTGGCCTCCTACCGGCTGGCCGCCGGCCCCTCGTTCGTCAACGACGTCATCCTCACGCAGGGCGCCGCGTGGTTCACCGACTCCACCAACCCTGTGCTCTACAAGCTGCCGCTGCCCGGCGGACGGCTGCCCTCCGCCGCGGTCCGGGTGCCGCTCACCGGCGACCTCGTCTACCAGGACGGTCCCGACAGCCCCGGCAGCGCCGGGTTCAACGCCAACGGCATCACCCCGACGCCGGACGGCCGGGGTCTGATCGTCGTGCAGTCGAACACCGGCGGGCTGTTCCGCGTCGACCCGGCGACCGGCGAGACCCGCCGGGTGGACCTGCACGGCGAGTCGCTGCCGGAGGGCGACGGCCTGCTGCTGCAAGGCCGGACGTTGTACGCGGTGCAGAACCGGCTCGACACCGTGGCCGTTCTGAAGCTGAACGCGGCGGGAACCGACGGCCGCGTCGTGCGGCGCGTGAAGGACGCCCGGCTCGCCCTGCCGACGACCGTGGCCGCCTTCGGCTCCCGGTTGTACCTCCTCAACATCCAGTTCTTCGCCACGGGACCGACTCCCGGCGTCTCGTACAACGCCGTCGCCATCCCCCGCCCCTGATCAGCGGACTTGGAATCAGCCGGATATTTCTTGAACAACACCGCACGCGGCCCCTGACATGGCAGGGGACGGCCAGGGCAGATCGAGCGGCGTCGGGCGACCGATTCCAGGGCGTCTGATTAGTCCATTTTTCTTGATCTGATGGGATACCTGGATTTATGTCGCGAATAGTTGGGGCGGTCGTGGCCGCATTGGGGCTGCTTGTCGCTGTGTTGTCCGGGCTCGCGCAGTCGGCGCCGAGTCCGGTCGCGCAACCCGCGCCGCCCGGTGCGGGGAAGAACGGCGAGGCGTGGGCGTGGACGCAGTTGGTGAACGGGACGAGCCACACGACCGAGGTCCGGTTCGCCACCACCGAGAAGCCCGCCGGGCACTGTCCGACCCTGCAGTACTCGCTCGGGGGCCAGGTGCAGACGGCGGTCCTGCGGAAGGTCAGCGATCCCTACGTCACCGGTGGCGGGCTCCAGCAGTTCCCGACGACCTTCTGCCTGGCGCCGGTCCCCGACGGGGCGAGGAACGCGCTGATCGAGCCGACCACGACCAACGCGGCCACCGTGTATCCGGGGAACCTCCAGCTCCCGCTGCCCGAGTGGCCCGTGAACGGGCGCCCCCGCAGGGTCGCGGTCATCGGGGACGCCGGGTGCGAGGTCACCTCGCCGACGGTCGGCGCTCCGCAGAACCAGGACTGCCAGAAGGACTGGCCGCTGGAGCCGCTCTCCGCGCACGCGGCCGCACAGTCCCGGCCGGACCTCGTCGTCCACGTCGGCGACTACGTGTACCGGGAGGCACCGGAAGGGGCGAACGACGCCACCCCGGGTTGCGACACCCAGGGGCAGGCGGCCGACTGGGCCTGCCTCGTCAAGGACTTCCTCCGGCCGTCCCAGGCCCTGCTCGCCGAGGCGCCCTTCATCTTCGCGCGGGGCAACCACGAGGTCTGCACTCCGCCGAAGGTGGGACGGGGCGCCGAGTGGTTCCGCTATTTCGCGACGGTGCCCCGCAAGAACAACGAATGCTTCACGGTGCCGCAGACCCAGGTCGAGCCGATGCAGATCAATGCGGGAACGCTGCATTTCATCCTGTTCGACTCCAGTTCTGCGAGCGAGAGCAGCCAGCCGAACAAGACGCAGGCCGCCCAGTACGCGAAATGGTTCGACGAGGTGAACGCCCTCGCCGCCAACCATCCGACGCACGACTACTTCCTCATCACCCACAAGCCGCTGTGGACGGTCACGCGGGCCTCGTCCCAGGCAGTGACCTGGAAGAATCCGACCCTCGCGGAAGCGGTCAAGCAGACGGCCATGGGGTCCCTGGCCGCCAACATCGACCTCGTGCTGTCCGGGCACGTGCACAGCTACCAGATGCTCGACTTCCTCAACAGCCCGCGTCCTCCGCAGGTGACCGTGGGCTCGTCGGGGGCGACGCTCGACACTCCACCGGACGACACCAAGGTGGTGGGCAAGACCGTCGACGGCGAGACCGTCCAGCACTCGGTCTCCCGGGGCGTCCACGGCTACGCGCTCCTGCGCGACACGGCCGGCCAGTGGAACCTCACCTTCCACGGGGTCTCCGGGCAGGCGTGGCCGCTGGACTGCCTGCTGAGCACCGGCTCCACCAAGGAGTTCACCTGCAAGTGACCTTTCATAAACCCGGAATCCACGTCAGAGGGTGGAGTTAACCCCACTACCTGGGATGGGTTTTACCTCCCATGATCGGGTAGCTGAACCCAGTGTCTCCGTGAATGTCAGACGCAAGGGTTGTCATTGGGCGGGACGACCGGGGCTGGGAGGGCACGATGGTGAGCGGTGCGGCTGTGAGCGGGACGGCAGGGAGCCGGGTACGGCCGCTGCTCACCGAGGTGGGGCTGCTGGCGGTCCTGTTCGCCTTCTACAAGTGGGGGCGGACGCTGATCGAGCAGGGTCCGGGCCAGGCGATGTCGAACGCGCACCTGCTGTGGCGGTTCGAGCGGGAATGGCTGCCGAGCGAGGTCGGATTCCAGCATTGGGCGCTCGGGTGGGACCATGCGGCGTTCCTCGCCAATGTCTATTACGTGAGCGTCCATTTCCCGGGGACGACGCTGCTGCTGGTCTGGCTCTATGTGCGGCACAGGCCGTCCTACGCGCGGGTCCGCAACGAACTGGTGGCGCTGACGGCGGCCGGCCTCGTGGTGCACACGCTGTTCCCGCTTGCGCCGCCCCGGCTGGCGGGGATCGGGGCCGTCGACACGATGCTGGCCGTGGGGCCGTCGGCCTACCCGGCGGCGGCCGACGGGATCGCCAACCAGTACGCGGCCATGCCGTCCCTGCACATCGGCTGGGCGATCCTGGTGGCCGTGGCGGTGCTGCGGGTGTCGCGGAGCCGGTGGCGGTGGGTGGTGGCGCTGCACGCGCCGCTGACGGTCCTCGTGGTGGTCGTGACGGCCAACCACTACTGGACGGACGGGATCGTCGCCGCGCTGCTGCTGGCAGGCGCCATGGCGCTGGTTTCACTGGCGGGGCGGATAAGGCAAGCTGTGGGCCATGTTGCCGACGCACACGAGCTCCGAGGTCCCGGACGTCCCGGTGGCGGTCCTGCCGATCGGGAGCCACGAGCAGCACGGCCCGTTCCTGCCGCTCGCGACGGACACGGTGATCGCGTGCACGATCGCGGCGGAGATCGCGAAGGCGCACCCGGTGCGGCTGCTCCCGCCGGTGACGATCTCGTGCTCGCATGAGCACGCCGACTGGCCCGGGACGGTGAGCATCTCGGCGGCGGCCCTGTACGCGGTGGTCAGGGACGTCGCCGAGTCGCTGCGGCGGGCCGGGGTGCCCAAGCTCGTGCTGGTCAACGCGCACGGGGGCAACTACGTGCTCGGCAACGTCGTCCAGGAGGCGCACGGCGACTTGGCGCTGTTCCCAACGCTCGAGCACTGGGAGGCGGCGGAGAAGGCGGCGGGCGCCGAGACGCCCGCCCTCAGCGACATGCACGCCGGGGAGCTGGAGACCTCCATCCTGCTGCACGCCCATCCGGAGCTGGTGCGGGACGGCTACCAGAGCGCCGACCACCTGGCCGACGACCGGCGGCACCTCCTGACGACGGGGATGGCGGCCTATACGAAGTCCGGCGTCGTGGGGCGGCCGTCACTGGCCAGCGCCGACAAGGGCCGGGACACGCTGCGGAGCTTCGTCGCGGCGTTCGGGGAGGTCCTCGCGGTGCTTCAGCAGCAGCGCGGCCGCGCCGGGCAGCGACGCGATGAAGGTCAGCACGCCGTACACGACGGAGACGGTCAGGCCCTGCGCTGAGCCGAGCCCGGCCGCGCCGAACGCCAGGGCGAGCACGGCCTCGCGCGGCCCCCAGCCGCCGACGTTCACCGGCAGCACCATCACCAGGAGCGCCAGCAGGAGCAGCGGCAGGAGGGTGCGCAGCGGGGCCGTCGCGCCGACGAGGCGGGCGGCGACGACGAACAGGGCCAGGTGCCCGGCCAGGGCCGCGGCCGACAGGCCGGCGATCGCGGGCCAGGCGCGCAGGGCCGCGCGCACGTCGGTGAGGGCCGGCGCCAGCGCGCGCCGCCGCCACCGGGCGAGGACCAGCACCACCACGAGGACGCCGCCCGCCGGGACGAGCGCGGGCGCCATCGCCGACACCAGCGCGGGATGGGCGAGCAGTGCGGCGACGCCCGCGGCGACCGCGACGGCCTGGCCGGCGACGCGTTCGAGGAACACGGCCCGCACCCCGCGCGCCACGTCGCCCGACCGGTGCCCGTGGCTCACCGCGCGGTGGACGTCCCCGAGCACGCCCGCCGGAAGGACCGCGTTGAGGAACTGGGCCCGGTAGTAGTCCGTGACGGCCCCGCCCAAGGGCAGGTGGAGCCCGAGCCGCCGCGCGACCAGCCGCCAGCGGGCCGCGCTGAGCACCGTGGTCAGCAGGCCCAGGGCGAGCGCGGTGGCCACGGCCCCTGCGTCGACGGCGTGGAGCGCGTCCACGAACGCGTCCGTGCTGTGCCACCACAGGAGCGCGGTGAGGATGCCCAGCCCGACGAGCAGGCGCAGCCAGGGCCAGATCTTCGTCACGATGCGCTCCCGGGGAGGACGAGGAGGTCGACGTGGTGGACCTCGGCGGTGAGGCGCCCGGCGGCGCACTGGGCCAGGCGGCGGCCGAGGTAGTCCTCGGTGAAGGGGGCCAGGTTCGGGTCCTGCTCGACGGCGGCGGCGACCCAGCCGCGCAGCCACTCGGCGGTCAGCGCGGCCTGGCCGGGGCCGAGCCGCCACGGGCTCGGACGCGCCTGGACGGACGCGCCGCGCCGGCCGAACGCCCGGGTCGCGGCGGCGACGGCGTCCGGGCCGAGGTGCCCGCCGCGCCGCTGGTGGGCGTCGAAGGCGGCGGCGAACTCGGCGTCGAGCGGCTCGGACGGGGAGAGCCGGACGCGGCCGACGACCGACAGGGTGAGCAGCACCGGGCAGGCGGCCGCGGCGGCGATCGCCTCGACCTCGGCGGCGGTGAGCACGTCCAGCAGCGCGGACGCGGTGACGAGCGACGCGCCCACCAGGTCCGACGCGCGGAGATCGCCGATGCCGCCCGCGCGCGTCTCGACCGTCGCGGGCGTCCCGTCGGCGGTGGTGTAGGAGCTCGCGCGGGCCCGTTCGAGCAGGCGCGGGTCGGCGTCGTGCAGGATCCAGTGCTGCGGGCCGCGCAGCCGCCCCGACAGCCAGCGCCCCTGCGAGCCGGTGCCGCAGCCGAGGTCCCAGATGACCAGTGGCCCGTCCGGCGGGAGCGCGGCCCGGAGCGGATCGAGCAGCTCCGTGGCGCGCGCCGCGGCGTCCGCGTCCTCGCGCAGCTCCAGCCAGGTGGGATCGAATCCCGTCACGGCGTCCTCCCTTGCCTGGCCGTCCTCCAGCCGGCCTCCGGCATCGGCGTCAATCCCGGTCATTCGCGCCTCCTTGCGGGGACGCCCCCACGCGCCCTGGAAAGGACTGGTCTCTTCGAAGCCGCGACAGGACGGCGGCCATGCGGCGGGCGGTGTCGTCCCAGCCGGGCAGCGCGCCGCGACGCAGCCGGGCGGAGGCGCGCAGCCGCTCGCGCAGCTCCGGTTCTACGAGCCAGCGCCTCAGGGCCGCGCCGAGCGCGGCCGGGTCGTCGGGCGGGACGAGGATGCCGGGGACGGCACCGGACGGATCCCAGCCCAGCGTGTCGGGCACCCCGTCCACCGAGGTCGCGATCACCGGGACGCCGCGTGCCAGCGCCTCGGTCACGACCATCCCGTACGTCTCCGCGCGGGACGCCAGGACGAGCAGGTCGGCGCCGGCGTAGGCGTCCTCCAGCCGCTTGCCGGTCAGCGGCCCCGCCAGCTCGACGCGCCCGTCGAGGCGGTGCCCGGCGATCGCCCGGCGGAGCCGCGCGACATGGCCGGCGTCGCGCCCCAGCGGCCCTACGCACTCGCAGTGCCAGGACAGGTGCGCGACGGTGGCGAGCGCCTCGACGAGGACGTCGTGCCCCTTGCGCGGGGTCACCGACGCCACGCACAGCAGGCGCGCCGCCCCGTCGGTGCCGGACGCGAGGGGCGCGGGGTCGGTGCCCGGGGCGACGGCGTGGACGCGGGACGGCTCCAGGCCGTGGTGGGCGATCAGGTGGTCCCTGGCCCACGGGCTGGTCGCGATGACGGCCCCGGCCGCCTCCAGGACCTTGCGTTCGCCCGCGTTCAGGTCGGCCTGTCCGGGTTCGTCCGCCAGCGGGAGGTGGACGAGGACGGCGAGCCGCAGCCGCCCGGCCTCCGGAACGACGACCTCCGGGACGCCGCACGCCACCAGGCCGTCCATCAGGACGACGGAGCCGTCCGGCAGCGCGGCCAGCGCGCGGCCCAGCTCGGCCCGGGCCGCCTCGCCGGGGCGCGGCCACGACCCGTGCACCGCCACTTCCCGGACGGGACGTCCCGACGCCGCGAGCTCCTCGCAGAGCCGCCGGTCGTAGCGGTTCCCCCCGCTCGGGACGCTCGCGTCGTCGACGTCGCCCGGGAGGACCGCGCACACCTCGCGGGACGTCACAGCTCACGCTCGTAGCTGGCCCAGGCGACGTGCGACTCGTGCAGCGTCACCGTGAGGCCCGACAGGCCGGCGGCGTTCGCGCCGAGCGCCCCGGCGCGCACCCGGTCCGCGAGCCGGTCGGCGATGACCTTGGCGAGGAACTCCGTCGAGGTGTTGACCCCGGCGAACTCCGGCTCCTCGTCCAGGTTGCGGTAGTTCAGCCCGCCCAGGACCTCGCCCAGCTCGCTGGTGGCGAGCCCGATGTCGACGACGATGCCGTCCGGGTCGAGGTCGGCCCGGCGGAACGTCGCGTCGACCACGTAGGTGGCGCCGTGCAGCCGCTGCGCGGGCCCGAAGACCTCGCCGCTGAAGCTGTGCGCGATCATGACGTGGTCGCGGACGGTGATGGCGAACAACGAACGTCCTCCTCGGTAGAAGATCCGGCTCGGTGGTCGATCCGGTCGAACGATCCGGCGCCGGGCGATCCGGCTCTGGGTGATCCGGCTCTGGGTGATCCGGCTCAGTAGGCGATCCGGTGGCACAGGGCGGGCAGCTCGCCGCCGGCGAGGCGCGGCATCAGCCGCGGCAGCTCGCCGAACGGGCTCTCCCCGGTGATCAGCTCGCCGAAGGCGGGGTCGGCGAGCAGCCGCAGCGCCAGCGCGATCCGGTCGGCGAAGCCGCGGCTCGCCCGGCGGGACGGCGGGACGGCGCCGACCTGGCTGCCCCGGATCGTCAGCCGCCGCGAGTGGAAGAACTCCCCCAGCGGGACGCGGACCGGCCGGTCGCCGTACCAGCTCAGCTCGACGACCTCCCCTTCGGGCGCGAGCAGCTCCAGCGACCGGGCGAGCCCGGCCTCGGTCGCGCTCGCGTGGACGACCAGGTCGCAGCCGCCCTCGGCCTGGTCGGGATGGGCGAACCCGACGCCGAGCGCCCGCGCGACGTCCGCGCGGGACGGGTCGGTGTCGACCAGCTGGACGCGGCATCCCGGGAACCCCGCGAGGACGCCGGCGACCGAGCAGCCGACCATCCCGGCGCCGACGACGGCGATGCGGTCGCCGACGAGCGGAGCCGCGTCCCACAGCGCGTTCACGGCGGTCTCGACCGTCCCGGCGAGGATCGCCCGCTCCGGCGGCACCCCGTCCGGGACGGCGGTGACCGCGCTCGCCGGGACGATGTAGCGGGTCTGGTGCGGGTAGAGGCAGAACACCGTGCGCCCGGCCAGCTCGGCGGGGCCGTGCTCGACCACGCCGACGTTGAGGTACCCGTACTTGACCGGCCCGGGGAACGTCCCGTCCTGGAACGGCGCCCGCATGATCGCGTGCTGGTTCGGCGGGACGCCGCCGCGGAACACGATCGCCTCGGTGCCGCGGCTCACCCCCGAGAACAGCGTCCGGACGACCACCTCCCCCGGTCCCGGCTCCGGCAGGACGACATCGCGGATCTCCCCCTCACCGGGCGACCGGATCCAGAAGGCGCGCGCGTCGCGCTCCATCCGTGCTCCTCCCCCGCGTCCCAGCCGCCTCCTGCGTCTCCATCGTCGCCGAAGCCTCCAGAGTCTCCTGCGCCTCCATAGCCTCCAGCGCCTCGCCACTGGCCGCGTGCCGCCGCTTCGCCAGCCACACCACGTCCCGTCCGAACGACCACACCAGCAGCGCCAGCGCCGCCGCCGCGAGCGCGCCCGGATGCGGGACGGCACCCGACGCCGCGACGACCAGCGCCACGCCCTGCACGACGGCGACGGCCTTGCGCGCGACGCTCGGCGGCAGGTCCGCGCGCAGCCACGGCGCCGCCCAGGCCGCCGCGCCGAACGCGTACCGCATCCCCCCGATCGCCAGCACCCAGGCCCCCGCCGACGACGCGACCTCGACGCTCAGCACCAGCACCAGGACGGCGTCGGTCTCCATGTCGAACCGCGCCCCGAGGCGGGACACCGTCCCGGTGCGCCGGGCGACCTGCCCGTCCACGCCGTCCAGGACGAGGGCCGCCGACGCGACCGCGACGAGCGGCCAGGCGCGGGCGTCACCCGTGAGATGCCCCGCCACCAGCGCCGCGACACCCCCGGTGAGAACGACGCGCGCCAGCGTCACATGGTCGGCCGGACCCAGCGCCGGCCGCCGGCGGAACGCGGCGGTCAGCACCGCCCACGAGGCCAGCGCGTACCCGATGCCCACGGCCAGGCCCGCGTGGCCGGGGCGGAGCAGCGCCAGCAGTCCGAGCTGCGCGACGACGGCGGCGGCCAGCTCCGGACCCCGGGTCAGCCGCGGCCGGCGCGGCGCCGGGAGCCTCACCAGGGCCGGGCGCGTGAGCGTCATCGGCCGCGTCATCGGCGGACCTCGCTCACCGTCGCCTCGCCGAGCGCCTCGCCGAGCGGCCCCGCGGAGCCGTCGAGCTGCGGGAGGTCGTGGCCGAGCCGGTCGCGCTTGGCGGTGAGGTAGCGGACGTTGTCGTCGCTGACCGGGACCAGCAGCGGCACGCGCGCCGCGACGGCGATGCCGTAGGACTCCAGCGCGCTGACCTTGACCGGGTTGTTCGACATCAGCCGCACCGACCGGACGCCGAGGTGCCGCAGGATCCGGGCGGCCGCGCCGTAGTCGCGCACGTCCACCGGCAGCCCGATGGCGGTGGCGGAGTCGACGGTGTCGAGGCCCTGGTCGTCCTGCAGGATGTGGGTCCGGACCTTGGCCACCAGCCCGATCCCGCGCCCCTCGTGGCCGCGCAGGTAGACCAGCACGCCGGCGCCCTCCCGGGCGATGGCGTCCAGGGCGGCGCCGAGCTGGTCCCCGCACTCGCAGCGCGTCGCGGCGAAGATGTCGCCCGTCATGCACTCGGAGTGCATCCGGACGAGCACGTCCTCGCGGTCCCGCACCTCCCCCCGCACCAGCGCCATGTGCTCGTGCCCGTCGACCGGGTCCCGGAACGCGACGGCGCGGAAGACGCCCCGCCGGGTCCTGAGGTCCGCCTCCGCGATGTCCTTCTGGTCGATGCCCGCGTCCATCGCTCCCCTTCCCTGGCTACACAACCACCCCTAATACGTGGCGAACGTACGAGGTGGTTGTGTCCCAAAACGGTCCGTACAACCGATGGCACGCAGGGGAGGCGCCCCAGGGTTCAGCCCAGGCGGGTCCGGACCACCAACTCGTGGAGGGCGCGGCGGTTCGCGGGCGCGTCGGGGAGGGCGCTGCGGTCGCGTTCGCCCTCCAGCCGGACGGTGAGCGCGGCGACGTCCTCCCGCAGGCGGTCGATGCCGGGCGCGTCCGCGGGCAGGGCGCCGTGCTCGGCCGCGCGCTTCGCCTCGATCAGGTCGGGCAGGTAGGACGGCCCTTCGCCGGCGAGGCGCGTCAGGTCGGCCTCGACCTCGCCGGTCCGCATCAGGTGGACGCCGGTCAGCAGCACCCGGAACGTGTAGAGAAGCGGTTTGAGCTCCCGTGACCGTTCGAACAGCGTCCATTGGGAGCGCGCGAAACCCAGGTAGTGGTGGGCGTGGTTGGACGTGACCAGACCGGGGACGAGGGCTTTCAATTCGTCGTGCACGGGCGAGGTGGCCACGACGAGCGGCGACATGACCTGCTCCAGGACGTAGCCGTTGCGGCGGAGGAGCAGCGTGCAGAACTTCGCCAGGTCGTGGGTGACCGCGTCGGCCTCCACCCCGGCGTGGTCCCACATCAGCGTGACCGTCTCCTCCCCCGTCTCCAGGCCGACTATCTCCTCGGGCGGCAGCAGGTGGACGCCGCGCAGGTCGACGTCGGAGTCCCGGGACGGGAAGCCGTACAGGTGCGCGCCGCTGACGGTGAGGAACGCGCGGGGGTAGGGGTGGTCGGCGGCGAAGCGGTCGACCATGCCTTCGGGGAGGTTCACCAGGTCACGCTCCTGCGTCGGACGGAGAACAGCAGGTCCTCGACCGCGGCGCGGTCGGGTTCGGGCGGCAGCGGGCTGCGGTCCAGGGCCGCGTCCATCGAGCCGGCGACGGAGGCGCGCCACGCGCCGATCTCGTCCCAGCCGACCTCGCCGCGGCGGACGGCGAGGAGCCGGTCGCGCAGGTCGCCGACCTCGACCCGGGGCTCGCCGTGCCGGACCAGGTGCGCGCCGCTCTCCAGCAGCCGCAGCATGTGCATGACGTGCTTCCAGCGCGGCGCGCCGCCGTTGCGCAAGTCGCCTTCCAGCTTGCGGAACTGGGCCTCGGCGTAGCGGAGGAACGTGCGGTGCGCGTGCCGCGACAGGAACGCCGACCGCACGGCCAGCAGCTCCTCCCCGACCGGCGTGGCGCGCTCGACCAGCGGCGACCACAGGCACTCCAGGACGGTCGGGTTCGCGTCCAGCGCCAGCTCGCAGAAGCGCTCCAGCTCCCAGGAGAACTGCTCGGGCAGCGGGCCGTCCAGATGCGTGGGCGGCTTGGTGAAACGCCAGTACAGGGGCGCCGGGGCCGCGTAGACGCCGCGCCGGTCGACGTCGCTGTCCGCGGTGGCCAGCCCGTAGGCGCGCGACCCGGTCACGACCGACAGGATCGTGTGGTCGCGAACGAGGTCGAGCGCGCCGGAGGGGTCGGTTGTCGTCACGCGGGCAGCCTGGCGCAGGAGCCTCCGCATGTCGACCGGATTGTCCCGCTTGTGCAAGCCGGTTACAGATCGGCCACGGACTTGCAGAAAGTTTCTGCAAGAGCTTTACGGGACTGAAACACGTTGCTAACGTCCCGGTCCAGCCACCCCCATCTCTTGACCTGCGGGACGGCGGCCCGGTGAGGGACGTCCCGCGAAGGAGGACACCATGCGGCGCACCCCCCTGATCGGCGGCACCGTCGTCTGCGCCGCCCTCGCGCTCTCGCTCTCCGCCTGCGGCGGCGATGACGACGGCGGCTCGAAGGGCGGCGTGGGCGCGGCGAGCCTGCAGGGCCGCGGTCCGATCACCTTCGTGACCGGCAAGGACCGCTCGGGCTACCTGCAGAAGCAGATCGACGGCTGGAACGCCGAGCACCCGAAGGAGCAGGTCCGCATCATCGAGCTGCCGGACGAGCCGAACGACCAGCGGCAGCAGATGATCCAGAACGCCACTACCAAGTCCGACGCCTACTCGGTGCTGAACCTCGACGTCGTGTGGACGGCCGAGTTCGCCGCCAACCGCTGGCTGGCCCAGCTGCCCAAGGACCAGGTCGACCTGTCCAAGATGCTGCCCGCGACCATCGCCACGGGGCAGTACCGCGACAAGCTGTACGCCGTGCCCTCCACCTCCGACGCCGGGATGCTCTACTTCCGCAAGGACCTGCTGGAGAAGGCCGGCATCACCGACCCGCCGAAGACCTACACCGAGATGTGGGACGACTGCGCCAAGGTCAAGAAGCTGCCCGAGGCGAAGGACGCCGACTGCTTCTTCACCGAGGTCAACAAGACCGAGAGCATGACGATCAGCGCGGTCGAGGCGATCGAGAGCGCCGGCGGCTCGATCATCGGCCCCGACGGCAAGCCCTCGCTGAGCACCCCGCAGGCCAAGCAGGGCGTCGAGTTCCTCGTCGGCGCCAAGAAGGACCACATGCCGAAGGAGGCCGTCACCCTCGACACCGAGGGCGGCCGCCGCTACTTCCAGTCCGGGAAGCTGGTCTTCCAGCGGCAGTGGCCGTACCAGTACGGGCTGGCGAACTCCAAGGACGGCTCGTCCAAGGTGGCGGGCAAGTTCGCGGTCGCGCCGCTGCCCGGCCCGAACGGCCCCGGCGTCGCCAACCTCGGCGGCCACAACCTCGCGATCTCCGCGTTCGCCAAGAACAAGGCGACCTCGCTCGACTTCATCCGCTACCTGACCGGTGAGCAGGCGCAGCGCGCCAACCTCCTCGCCACCTCGCAGGCGCCCACGGTCGCGGCGCTGTACGACGACCCGGAGATGGTCAAGAAGTTCCCGTACCTGCCCGTACTCAAGCAGGCCATCGCGAACGCCAAGCCGCGCCCGGTCGCGGTCAAGTACGGCGACGTGACCGCCGCGATCCAGGGCGAGATGTACGACGCGGTGACCGGGAAGAAGCCCGTCGACCAGGCCCTGACCGACCTGCAGTCCAAGCTCCAGCCGCTGACCGCGCAGTGAGCGGGATGACCACCACCGAGAGCGCGCCCGCCGCCGGCACCGCCGCGGCGGGCGCGCCCCGCGGCCGCGGGAAGGGCGACGTCCAGGGGACGCGGCGGCTCGCGGCGCTGCTGCTGTCGCCCACCCTGCTCGTGCTCGCGCTCGTCATCGGCTACCCGGTCCTCGCCGGGTTCCGCGAGTCGCTGTACGCGCGGGGCGAGGGGCTGGACGCCGACGGCTTCGTGGTCGAGGGCGACCGGTTCGTCGGGCTCGACAACTACACCGCGATCTTCCAGGGCGACCGCGCCGACGCGTTCTGGAACGCCTTCTCCAACACCACGTTCTTCACCCTCACCACGGTCGTGCTGGAGACGGTGATCGGCGTCGCGATGGCGCTGATCATGCAGCAGGCGTTCCGCGGGCGGGCGCTGGTGCGCGCGAGCATCCTCGTCCCGTGGGCGATCCCGACCGCGATCTCCGGCCTGCTGTGGCGCTGGATCTTCCAGGCCGACGGCGCCGCGAACGCGGTGCTGCGCCAGGAGATCCTGTGGACCGCCGACGGCTTCCCCGCCAAGATGGCCGTCGTCATCGCCGAGGTGTGGAAGACCTCCCCGTTCATCGGGCTGCTCGTCCTCGCCGGCCTCCAGATGATCCCCCGGGACGTCTACGAGGCGGCCAGGGTGGACGGCGCCGGCCCGGTCCAGCAGTTCTTCCGCATCACCCTGCCGCTGGTCAAGCCCGCGCTGCTGGTCGCCGTGCTGTTCCGGATGCTGGACGTGCTGCGGATGTTCGACCTGCCCGCCGTGCTGATCGGCGTGAACCAGAAGTCCGTGGAGACGCTGACGATGATCGCCTGGTTCGAGGCCTCCAACCTGCGGTACGGGTCGGCGGCGGCGTACGCGACCGTCCTGTTCCTGTACATCGCGCTGATCGCGTACCTGTTCGTGAAGCTGCTCGGCGCCGACATCATCGGCGAGGCCCGCCAGAAGACCGGCCACCGGAAGACCGGGCGCGCACGCGCCGTGCGGTCCGGGCGCGGCGGAAGGAGGGCGGCGGCATGACCGGCTCGCCGATGAAGCGCACGCTGTCCTACCTCGGGTTCGCCGCCGTGGCGGCGTACTGCCTGGCGCCGTTCTACTGGATGGTGGTCTCGGCGTTCCGCCGCCCCCAGGACCAGTTCGACAACTCGGTCGTCCCGGCGCGGTGGTCGTCGGAGAACTTCTCCGCGGTGTTCTCCGGCGACAACGGCTTCGGCCGCGCCCTGCTGAACAGCGTCATCGTGGCGGGCACCACCACCGTCCTCACCCTGCTGATCGGCACGTTCACCGCGTACGCGCTGGCCCGGCTGGACTTCCGGTTCAAGAACGCGGTGCTCGGGCTGATCGTCGCGACCACGATGTTCCCGGGAATCTCGCAGCTGGTCCCGCTGCTGAAGCTCTTCACCGACATCAAGTGGATCAACACCTACCAGGCGATGGTGCTGCCCAGCCTCGGGTTCGCGCTGCCGCTGTCGGTGTGGCTGCTCACGGCCTTCTTCCGGCAGCTGCCGTTCGAGCTGGAGCAGGCGGCGATGGTGGACGGCTGCACCCGCGGCCAGGCGTTCCGCAAGATCATCGTCCCGCTGGCGGCGCCCGGGGTGTTCACCACGGCGATCCTCACCTTCATCGCCGCGTGGAACGAGTTCCTCATCGCACTGTCCATGGTCAACAAGAAGGAGATGCAGACCGCCACGGTCGCGATCTCCAAGTTCACCGGCGTCTCCGGGTTCGACCAGCCGTTCGGCACCCAGATGGCGGCCGGGGTGATCGTGACCGTCCCGCTCATCGCCGTGGTGCTGGTCTTCCAGCGCCGGATCGTCGCCGGGCTCACCGCCGGCGGCGTCAAGTAGCTCCCGACAGCTCCCCGACCAGAAGGATGTTCATGACCCAGGACACCCTGCTCGTCCCCGCCTCCGGCGACCGCGGCGGAGGCACCCGCTGGTGGCGCGACGCCGTCATCTACCAGGTGTACGTGCGCAGCTTCGCCGACTCCGACGGGGACGGCGTCGGCGACCTGCCGGGCGTCCGGTCCCGGCTGCCGTACCTGGCCGGCCTCGGCGTCGACGCGCTGTGGCTGACCCCTTTCTACGTCTCCCCGATGGCCGACTTCGGCTACGACGTGGCGGACTACCGCGACGTCGACCCGCTGTTCGGCACGCTCGCCGACGCCCGCGACCTGATCGCGGACGCGCACGCGCACGGGCTGCGGATCATCGTGGACGTGGTGCCGAACCACACCTCCGACCGGCACGCCTGGTTCCAGGCGGCGCTCGCCGCGGCCCCCGGCTCGGCCGAGCGCGCCCGCTACGTCTTCCGCGACGGGCGGGGCCCCGGCGGCGCCGAACCCCCGAACGACTGGGAGTCGGTGTTCGGCGGCCCCGCCTGGACGCGGGTCCCCGACGGCCAGTGGTACCTGCACCTGTTCGCCCCCGAGCAGCCCGACCTGGACTGGGAGAACCCCGAGGTCCACGCCGAGTTCGCCGACATCCTGCGGTTCTGGCTCGACCTCGGGGTGGACGGCTTCCGGGTGGACGTCGCGCACGGCATGGCCAAGGCGCCGGGCCTGCCCGACGTGGGCCACCCGAACCAGGTGGAGATGCTCGGCACGGCCGTCCTGCCGTACTTCGACCAGGACCCCGTCCACGCCATCCACCGCGAGTGGCGCCGCCTGCTCGACTCCTACGACGGGGAGCGGATCGCCGTCGCCGAGGCGTGGGCGCCCACGCCGCAGCGGCTCGCCGACTACACGCGCCCCGACGAACTGCACCAGGCGTTCAACTTCCACTACCTGACCGCGCCGTGGGAGGCCGACGGGATGCGGGCGGTAATCGACGAGTCGCTGCGCACCGCCGGGGCGGTCGGCGCGCCCGCGACCTGGGTGCTGTCCAACCACGACGTGAAACGGCACGTCACCCGGTACGGCGACGGCGAGACCGGCCTGCGGCGCGCCCGCGCGGCCGCGCTGCTGACGCTCGCGCTGCCCGGCTCGTCCTACGTCTACCAGGGCGAGGAACTGGGCCTGCCGGAGGTGCTGGACCTGCCGGAGGAATTCCAGCAGGACCCGCAGCGGCTGCGCGGCGAGGGCGCCGGCCGCGACGGCTGCCGCGTCCCGCTGCCCTGGGAGGGCGAGGAGCCGCCGTTCGGGTTCGGCGCGGGCGCCGCGCCGTGGCTCCCGATCCCCACCGAATGGCGGGACCTGACCGTCGCGGCGCAGGACGGCGATCCCGGCTCCATACTGGCGCTCTACCGCGAGGCGCTGCGCATCCGCCGCGAACACCCGGCGCTCGGTGACGGCGATTTGTACTGGATCGCGAGCCCACCCGGCACACTGGTCTTCGTGCGTGAGGCCGGGGGCGGGAACGGGCGGCTCGCATGCGCGATCAACATGGGCGACACCACAGCCCGCGTCAGTGTGCGGGGCACCCCGCTCCTCGCGAGCGGACCGGTCCACACGGACGGCTCCGTGAGCGGCGGAGACGTCGACCTGCCCCCGGACACCGCGCTGTGGTGGGACGCCGAGGAGGGATAACTTGAAACCCATGACGACGCGCCTGGCGGACATCGCGGCACATGCCGGGGTGAGCGAGGCGACGGTGAGCCGCGTGCTCAACGGCAAGCCGGGCGTGTCCCCGACCACGCGCCAGGCGGTGCTGACCGCCCTGGACGTGCTCGGCTACGAGCGCCCGGCCCGGCTGCGCCAGCAGCGGGCCGGGCTGATCGGGCTGATCATTCCCGAGCTGACCAACCCGATCTTCCCGGCGTTCGCGGAGGTGATCGAGAGCGCCCTGGCCCGGCACGGGTACATGGCGGTGCTGTGCTCGCAGGCGCCGGGCGGCGTCGCCGAGGACGACTACATCGAAATGCTGCTTGAGCGCGGCGTCGCCGGGATCATCTTCGTCAACGGCCTGCACGCCAACGCCAACTCCGACCGCGCCCGGTACGCGCGGCTGATCGAACAGGCCCTCCCGATCGTCCTGGTCAACGGCTACCGGCCCGACATCGACGCGCCGTTCATCTCCAACGACGACGTGGCGTCGATGGAGGCCGTCGTCGCGCATCTGGCCGCAATGGGCCACCGCCGGATCGGCCTCGCGATCGGACAGGACGTCTACGTGCCGACGCGGCGCAAGACCGAGGGGTTCCGGCGCGGGATGGCCGCGCACACCGGGCTCACCGCGGACGAGGTGGACGAGCTGATCGTCAACACCATGTACACGGTCGAGGGCGGGCAGGCGGCCGCCGCGAAGCTGCTCGACGCGGGCTGCACGGCGATCTGCGGCGGCAACGACATCATGGCGCTCGGGGCGATCCGGGCCGCCCGGGCGCGCGGCCTCCAGGTCCCCGAGGACGTGTCGGTGACCGGCATGGACGACTCGCTCCTCACCGCCTACCTCGACCCCCCGCTGACCACGGTCCGGCAGTCGGTGCGGGAGATGTCGATGGCCGCGGTGAGCACCGTCCTGGACGAGATCCGCGGCGCCCGCGCGCCCCGCACCGAGCTGCTCTACCGGCCGGAACTGGTCGTCCGGCGGTCCACGGCGCCGGCCCCGGCGGCGGCCCGGCTGTCCCCCGTCAAGGAGGGCTGACCGGGCCCTGACGGGGTGTCGGACCAGGCCTGACCAGGGTGCCGCGGGAGACAGCTTCTTGTAACGGTTGTGTTTCGACACATTGACAGTGAGCCGCGTCACGGTCTTTCATCCGTGGGAGCGCTCCCACACCGATGCACCACGACAACCTGAGAGGGGTCCGCCATGAGGGCCATCATGCGGCGCGGACTGAGTACGGCGATGGCGGCGGTACTCGTCGGCGGCCTCGCCGTCGCGTGCGGCGACGGCGACGACGACAAGGGAGGCTCCGACAGCGGGCCCGTCGAGCTCACCGTCGACGTCTTCGGCGAGCCGGGTTACGACGCGCTCTACAAGCAGTACGAGCAGTCCCACCCGAACGTGAAGATCAAGCAGCGCAAGGTCTCCACGCTGGACGAGTACAAGCCGCGCATCCAGCAGTGGATGGCGACCGGCAGCGGCGCCGGCGACGTCGTCATGCTGGAGGAGGGCATCCTGCCGCTGTACATGCAGCAGAAGGCCAAGTTCCTCAACCTGTTCGACTACGGCGGCAAGGACCTGGAGAAGAACTTCCTGCCGTGGAAGTGGCAGATGGGCCTCAGCCCGGACGGCAAGCAGCTCGTCGGCCTCGGCACCGACGTCGGCCCCCTCGCCATGTGCTACCGCAAGGACCTGTTCAAGAAGGCGGACCTGCCCACCGACCGCGCCGAGGTCGGCAAGCTCTGGCCGACGTGGGACGCGTTCCTGTCCACGGGCCAGAAGTTCCAGCAGAAGGTGCCCGGCACCAAGTGGCTCGACGGCCCCACCGCCGTGTTCCGCGCCACCGTCCTGCAGAACGCCGGCGCCGGACCGGGCTACAGCTTCTTCGACAAGAGCAACAACCTCGTCTTCGACAGCAACCCGGCGGTCAAGCAGGCGTTCGACACGGCGCTGAAGTTCGAGCAGAGCAAGCTCACCTCCGACATGTCGATCTTCACCCCGCCGTGGCAGACCGCCCTCAAGCGGGACACTTTCGCGACCCTGCCGTGCCCGTCCTGGATGCTCGGCGGCATCGAGGAGTTCGCCGGCGACTCGGGCAAGGGCAAGTGGGACGTGGCGACCACGCCCGGCGGCGCCGGCTACTGGGGCGGCTCGTGGCTCGCGGTGCCCAAGCAGACCAAGCACGCCAAGGCGGCCGCCGAACTCGCCAAGTTCCTGACCTCCCCCGAGGGCCAGGTCGGCGCGTACAAGGCCTCGAACGTCTTCCCGTCCTCGCCGCAGGCCGCGCAGGACCCGGCGGTCGCGGGCGCCAAGAGCGCCTACTTCAACGACGCCCCCGTCGGGCAGATCTTCGGCCAGCTGGTGGCCGGGGTGAAGCCGGTCTACCTCGGGCCGAAGCACGAGGACGTGCGGGCCGCGGTGGAGAACGTCCTGGTCTCCGTGGGCCAGGGCCGGCAGAAGCCCGATGAGGCCTGGACGAAGTCCGTCGACGAGGCGAAGAAGGCCGCCCGCTAGCCGGCGGTCCCCCGACCACGGCGGCGGCGCCGGCCGACACCTCCCCGCCGGCGCCGCCGCCGTTCCCACTTCCCGCTTCGTCCCGTCCTCGGAAAGGAGGCGCACGACGTGACCACCGATCTGCGCCCCAACCGGAACGGCCCGCCGTCCGCCTCGCCCGCGGCGGCGCCGCCCGGGCCGCGCAGCGCCTGGCGCGCGCGGCTCACCCGGCTCGACGTGAAGGGCGCACCCTACGCCTTCATCTCGCCGTTCTACCTCGTCTTCCTGGTCTTCGGCGCCTTCCCGCTCGTCTACACGCTCTGGGTCTCCCTGCACGACTGGGAGCTGGCGTCCGGGACGCGCAAGTTCGTCGGGCTCGACAACTACGACTACCTGCTGGGCGACGCCGACTTCTGGCACGCCACGGTCAACACCCTCGGGATCTTCGTCCTGTCGACCGTCCCGCAGCTGCTGCTCGCGCTGCTCATCGCCAACACCCTGAACCGGCGGATGCGGCTGCCGACGCTGTTCCGGATCGGGATGGTCGCCCCGCTGGTCACCTCGACCGCCGCCGTCGCGATCGTGTTCACCCAGATGTTCGACCGGGACTGGGGCATGGTCAACTGGGCGATCGGGCTGATCGGCATCGACCCGATCAGCTGGCAGAGCAGCCGCGGCTGGTCCTGGGCCGCCATCGCGATGATGGTGGACTGGCGCTGGACCGGCTACAACGCGCTCATCTACCTCGCCGCCATGCAGGCGATCCCGAAGGACCTCTACGAGGCCGCCGCGATCGACGGCGCGTCCCGGATCCGGCAGTTCTGGCAGATCACGGTCCCGATGCTGCGCCCCACGATCATCTTCACGGTGATCATCTCGACGATCGGCGGGCTGCAGCTGTTCACCGAGCCCGTCCTGTTCAGCGTCGGCACCCCCAACAAGATGGACGGCGGCGCGGGCCACCAGTTCCAGACGATCACGATGTACATGTACGACAACGCTTTCGGCCATGACCGGTACGGCTACGGCGCGACCGTCGCCTGGGCGCTGTTCGTGATGATCATCGTGTTCTCCCTGATCAACTTCCTGGCCGTGCGGCGCACGGGAGGCTCCAAGTGACCACGCTCCTCGCCGGCCCCGACGGCCGGCCCCAGGGCGGCAGGCGCGCCGCCGCCCACCCCGGCCGCTACCGCGGCCTGTGGAACGCCAGCCCGCTGACCTACCTCACGCTGATCGTGGCACTGGCGCTGTCGATCTTCCCGATCTACTGGATGATCATCGTGGCGACCCGCACGAACAGCGTGGTCGCCGACGTCCCGCCGCCGCTGCTGCCCGGCGCCCACGGCGGCGACAACGTCGGCCGGCTGTTCGACAACCCCGAGGCCTACTTCGCCAAGGGCCTGCTGAACTCGGCGATCGCCTCCGCCGCGGTGACGGTCTCCACGGTCTTCTTCGCCTCGCTGGCCGGGTTCGCGTTCGCCAAACTGCGCTTCCGCGGCAAGAACGGACTGCTGCTCACCATCATCGCGACGATGATGATCCCGGTGCAGATGGGCATCATCCCGCTTTACATGATCATGGTGAAGCTGGGCTGGCAGAACCACCTGCAGGCGGTCATCGTCCCGTTCCTGGTCACCGGGTTCGGGGTGTTCATGATGCGGCAGTACGCCGACCAGGCCGTGCCGGACGAGCTGATCGAGGCGGCCCGCGTCGACGGGTGCACCACGTTCGGCATCTACTGGCGGGTCGTGCTCCCCGCGCTGCGCCCCGCCGCGGGCGTCCTCGGGCTGTTCACGTTCATGCAGACCTGGAACGAGTTCATGTGGCCGCTCGCGGTGCTGAGCCCGGACAACCCGACGGTGCAGCTGTCCATCAACAACCTGGCGAACGCCTACTTCAAGGACTACACGCTCATGTTCGCCGGCACCAGCGTGGCGATCCTGCCGCTGCTCGTCGTGTTCATCATTTTCGGCCGCCAGATCATCGGCGGGATCATGGAAGGTGCTGTGAAGGCGTGACCTCCCTCAAGGACGACACCAGCGCGGCTCCCGCCGCACCTTTCCCGACCGGGTTCCGCTGGGGGGCCGCCACCGCGGCCTACCAGATCGAGGGCGCCGCGGGCGAGGGCGGGCGCGGACCGTCCATCTGGGACACCTTCTCCCGCACGCCGGGCAAGACCCTGGGCGGCGACACCGGCGACGTCGCGGTGGACCACTACCACCGGTTCCCCGAGGACGTGGCGCTCATGGCCGACCTCGGCCTCACCGCGTACCGGTTCTCGATCTCCTGGCCGCGCGTGCAGCCCACCGGGGCCGGGGACTTCAACCCCGAGGGCCTCGACTTCTACCGGCGGCTGGTCGACGCGCTGCTGGAGGCGGGCATCGAGCCGTGGCCGACGCTCTACCACTGGGACCTCCCGCAGCCGCTGGAGGACAAGGGCGGCTGGCCCGAGCGGGACACCGCCCACCGGTTCGCCGAGTACGCCGACCACGTGCACGCGGCGCTCGGCGACCGCGTCACGAACTGGATGACGGTCAACGAGCCGTGGTGCGCGGCTTTCCTCGGCTACGCGTCGGGCGACCACGCGCCCGGGCGCATCGACCCCTCGGCGTCCCTGCTGGCCGCGCACCATCTGATGCTCGGCCACGGCCTGGCCGTGGACGCGATGCGCGCCCGCCGCCCGGACAACCGCTTCGGCGCCGCCGTCAACCTCTACGCGGTCTCCCCCGCCACCGAGGACCCCGCCGACCTGGACGCGGCGCGCCGCATCGACGGGCTGCAGAACCGGCTGTTCCTCGACCCGCTGCTGCTCGGCCGCTACCCCGACGACGTCCTCGCCGACACCTCGGTCTACGGGTTCACCCCGCCGGACGCGGACCTCGCGGTCATCAACCGGCCGATCGACCAGCTCGGCATCAACTACTACTCGCGGCACACCGTCGCGGGCACGCCCGGCGAGGCGGCGCAGACGGCGTCGTCGCCGTTCGCGACGAACTCCCCGTGGCCGGGCAGCGCCCACGTCCGGTTCGTCTCGGCCGGACGCCCGGTCACCGGGATGGGCTGGGAGATCGACGAGAGCGGGCTGCACGAGGTGCTGACCCGGCTGCACCGCGAGTACCCGGCCGTCCCGCTGTACATCACCGAGAACGGCGCCGGCTACGACGAGGTTCCGGACGGCGATGGCACGGTCCAAGACGCCGGCCGCATCGCCTATCTCGACGCCCACCTCCGGGCGTGCCACGACGCCATTTCCGAGGGCGTCCCGCTGCGGGGCTATTTCACATGGTCGCTGCTGGATAATTTCGAATGGGCTTGGGGCTACTCCAAGCGTTTCGGGCTGGTCCACGTCGATTACGCCACGCAGCGCCGGGTGCCCAAGCACAGCGCACGGTGGTACGCCGGAGTGATCCGGCGGGGCGGGCTGCCCGAGCGGGGCTGACTCGGGGGCGACGGTACGGACGGAGGGGGCCACATGACGGGCAGGAGCACGCGCCCGACCCTTGAGGAGGTCGCGGCGCGGGCCGGTGTGGGCCGCGGCACGGTGTCCCGGGTGGTCAACGGCTCGCCGCGGGTCAGCCCGCAGGCCCGCGAGGCGGTGCTGAAGGCGATCGACGAGCTCGGGTACGTGCCGAACCGCGCGGCCCGCACGCTCGTCACCCGCCGCACCGACACCGTGGCGCTGGTGGTCGCCGAGTCGGACCAGCGGCTGTTCGGCGAGCCGTACTTCGCCGGGATCATCCGCGGGATCAGCAACGGCCTCGGCGACACCGGCCTGCAGCTCCTGCTCGCCCTCGCCCGCTCCCCCGACGAGTACGGACGGCTGGAGGAGTACCTCACCACCCAGCACGTGGACGGGGTGCTCCTCACCTCCCTGCACGCCGAGGACCCGCTGCCCGCCAAGCTGGAGGCCAACGGCGTGCCGACCGTCCTCGGCGGCCGCCCGCCGGGCCTGCACCCGGTCAGCTACGTCGACGTCGACAACCGCAGCGGCGCCCGCGAGGCCGTCGGCCACCTCATCGCGGGCGGCCGGCGGCGCATCGCGACCATCGCCGGCCCGCAGGACATGGGGGTCGGCATCGACCGGCTGGCCGGGTACCGGGAGGCGCTCGCCGAGGCGGGGCTGCCCGAGTACGTCGAGTACGGCGACTTCGGCGAGGCCAGCGGCATCACCGCGGCGGAGCGGCTGCTGGCCGCCGAGCCGGCCCTGGACGCGGTGTTCGCCGCCGACGACCCGATGGCGCTCGGCGCGCTGCGCGTCCTGCACCGCAGCGGGCGCCGCATCCCCGAGGACGTGGCGGTGATCGGCTTCGACGACTCGGCCGCCGCGCCGCTGGCCGACCCGCCGCTCAGCAGCGTCCACCAGTCGCCGGAGGAGATGGGCCGGGAGATGTCCCGGCTGCTGATCTCGCGGATCCGCGGCGAGACCGTCGCGGAACCGGTGGTCATCCTGCGCCCCCACCTGGTCCTGCGCGACTCCGCGTGAGGGGCGGGCCGCGCCCCGCCCCTATGATCATTCAGGTCGTCCACGGGGCAAGGAGCTGAGCGATGGCCTACGAACCGACCGCCGGCGAGCGCGTCTTCCTCGACCGCTGCGTGGAACTGGCGCGTGAGGCGCTGGAGTCGGCCGACGAGCCGTTCGGCTCGGTGCTGGTGTCGGCCTCCGGCGAGGTCCTGTTCGAGGACCGCAACCGCACGGCGGACGGCGACCAGACCCGCCACCCCGAGTTCGAGATCGCGCGCTGGGCGGCGGCCAACATGACGCCGGACGAGCGCGCGGCGGCCACCGTCTTCACCTCCGGCGAGCACTGCCCGATGTGCTCGGCCGCGCACGGCTGGGTCGGCCTCGGCCGCATCGTCTACATCATGTCGTCCCGGCAGCTCATGGAGCTGCGCGCCGAGCTGGGCGCCCCGGCCGGGCCGGTCAGCGCCATCCCGGTGCAGGACGTGGCGCCGGGCGTCCCGGTGGACGGCCCGGTCGCCGCCCTCGAGGCGACGATGCGCGAACTGCACACGCGCGCCTGCGCCTGAGGGCGGCGACTCCCGGGCTCACCGCCGGGTCAGCGCCTCCAGCCGCTCGACGGCCTCGCGCCAGTCGGACGGCAGCAGGCACCGGGTCGCCCGGTGCCCGCGGTAGGTGAGCGTGTAGGTGAAGTGGTCGGCCACCTGGCAGCCGTCCGACGAGGACCAGGTGGTGACGACGCGGCCCAGCGCGTTCCGCAGGCCGCTCATCTCCGCCGCGCCGAGCGCGACCTTCTCGTCATTGACGAGGGCCGTTCCCGACATGTCGACGGTCACTTTCCGGTGAATTCCGGCGAATCCCCCGGAACGCTCGTAAGTGACCAGCACATTCGGCCCGGTGAAAGCGAGCATGAACGCCTCCTTTACAGCGCGGGCCGCCGGACAGCACCCCGCTCCCCATTCCGGCGGCCCGCAGACCATGGGTTACTAGCCGAAAAGGATTCCGCCGGTGGCGCGCGCGGCGGCGCACCGGTTCGGATACGTCCGGGTGAAGTACCGCGGAACGCCGTGCCAGACGCCGTTCGCGATCACCGTGACGGGCGCGTACTCCAGCGTGCACGGCTCCCGCCGCGCGGGGACGCGTCCGACGTCGCCGCCGGCGGCCTCGAGCTGGTCGCAGGCATGGGACGCGGCGCCGAGCGTCCCGCCGTCGGGGTCGCACCACAGGGTGCGGGTGACGGCGGGGCCGTCCTGCGGCACGACCGTGAGCAGGTAGGCGCCGGCCGGTCCGTCCGCCCGCGCCGGCACCGCCGGGACGAGCATCGCCACTCCGGCCAGGACGGCCGCCCACCGGAAACGGGCACGCGACATGTGCATGTCTTCCTCCCTGGATCGCCCGCCGCGATCTGCGGCATTGGCCGGCAGGGCATCGAATTGTGGTGAATGCCCCGCCGCATCCAGACATTAGGTGCCACAAACTCCACCAAACAAGGCCATTCTCCGTCCCAACCTGGCCACCCGTTCATTCTTAAATCAAGTCTGCCCGAATGTGCAATGCCGATTGGCAGTGAATTGCCCGCGGTTTGTGATATTCACGGCCGTCCCGCGCCCGCGCCCCGTCACCAGGGGTAGGTGCCGCCGTTCTCGTTGAGGAAGACCCCCGTCGCCTCCTCCATGAGCTGCCTGGCGATGTGGGCTCCGCCCTCGTCCGCGCTCAGGACGCCCGTGTGGCCGTTGAGGTCGGTGGCGCAGAAGCCGGGCGACAGCGCGTTGACCCTGATACCGGAGTCCCGTAGGGCGGTGGCGTAGATGAGCGTGACGGCGTTGAGCGCCGCCTTGGACGAGTTGTAGCCCAGCATCGTCGCGTACTGCGCGAACCTCTCGTCCGGATCGCTCAGGAACGCGAAGGTCCCGAGCCCGCTGGAGACGTTCCCGATGTAGCCGGACGGCGACCTGCGCAGCAGCGGAAGCATGGCGTTGGTCACGGCGACGACGCCGAACACGTTGGTCTCGTAGACCGCGCGCAGGGCGTCGACCGATATCTCGGAGGGCGGGCGCGCCCCGCCCTGGGGGATGGCCGCATTGTTCACCAGGACGTCGAGGCACCCGTAGTCGGCGTCGACCAGCTCGGCGGCGGCCGTGATCGTCGCCTGGTCGGTCACGTCCAGCCTGACGAACCGGACGTCGAGCCCCTGCTCGGCCAGTCCCGCGGCGGCGGCCGTCCCGCGGCCCGGGTCCCGCGCGCCGAGCAGCACCGTGTGCCCGGCCCGCGCCATCGCGCCCGCGGTCGCGAGACCGATGCCCTTGTTGGCGCCCGTGATGAGGACGATCAGCTTCGTTGTCATGGGACGGGACTCTGGCCGCCCGGCCGCGCCGGCGGGAGAGCACTGCCGAGGCTGGTACCGGCGGTCCCATGGTGGCGGCGCGGCCGGGCGGCCACACTGGAGCCATGCAGCACGGGGACCGGGCGGAGCTGGCCGCCTTCCTGCGTCGGTGGCGGGCGCGGGTGCAGCCGTCCGAGGTCGGCCTGGAGCGCGGGCGCCGCCGCACGCCCGGCCTCCGCCGGCAGGAGGTCGCGAACCTCGCCGGGATGTCGGTGGACTACTACGTCCGGCTCGAACAGGGCCGGGGGCCGCGGCCGTCGCGGCAGATGCTCGCCGCGCTCGGGCGGGCCCTGCGGCTGACCGACGACGAGCGGTCCCACCTCCACTACCTGGCCGGCGAAGTGCCCGCGCCGCCCGCCGCGCCGGTGCGCGAGGTGCGGCCGGGCCTCCTGCACCTGCTGGAGCGGCTCGTCGACACTCCCGCGCTCGTCTGCGACGCCAAGTACGACGTCCTGGCCTGGAACCCCATGGCAGCCGCCCTGTTCGGGGACTTCTCCGCCGTTCCCGAGGACGAGCGCAACGTCGTCTGGCGCTTCTTCGCAAGGCCGCAGGGCCGGGACCGCCTCGATCCCGGCGACGCCCGCCGGTTCGCCCGCGAGGCCGTGGCCGACCTGCGCGCGGTGGCCGCCCGGTACCCGCGCGACCCCGGCGTGCGCTCCCTGGTCGAGCGGCTGCTGGCCGCCAGCCCGGAGTTCCGGACGCTGTGGGCCGAGGGCGACGTCCGGCTCCGGCGCTCGACGCGCAAGCTCATCCGGCACCCGGTCGCGGGCCTGCTCGACCTCCAGTGCGAGGCCCTGCACGATCCGGCCCGCGACCAGTGGACCGTCTTCTACACCGCGGCCCCCGGCTCCCCCACCTCCGACGCCCTCCAGGCGCTGAGGGGCGCGAACCTGTGAGATCGCGCCCCTCGCGCCGGGACGAGGTCAGCGGGTCAGCGGATCAGCGGGTCAGGGAGAAGGTGCTCAGGCGGGTCTCGCCCTTGAAGACCAGGTACACGTCGTGGTTTCCGCGCGCTCCGGTCAGGGGTGCGGTGATCTCCTTGTAGGTGTAGTCGCCGCCCGTGGACGGGACGGTGAGGGTCCCGGCGCGGGGGCCGTCCGGGCGGTCCAGGCGGACCTCGATCGTGGTCGCGGACGTGCCCGCCACTCGCGCGGTGATCCTGCCGGCGGACGAGCCGAGGTCGGCGTCCGCGAACCGCAGCCAGGAGCCGGCGGCGCCCGCCACCGCGTCACCGGACGCCTTCGTCTCGTCGACCAGCCGGATCGCGTTGTGGTCGTCGAAGTCGGCGGCGCGGGTCGGCCCGGCGAGGTCGCGGGCGGGGATCGCCTCGCCGCGCACCTCGAGGGCCGCGCGGCGCCGGATGTCGGTGGAGGAGGAGCCGATGAGCAGGTCGTGCTTCGACTTCTCCACCGTCCACTTGCGGCGCGTGACGTCCCAGACGGCGAGGTCCGACGCGTTCAGCCGGAGTGTCGCGTTCACCGTCCTGCCTGGAGCCACGTGGACCTTGGCGAAGGCGCGGAGGCTCTTCACCGGCTGCTTCACCCGGGACTTCTGCTGGTGCGTGTAGAGCTGGACGACCTCGTCGCCGGCCTTCTTCCCGGTGTTGGTCACCGGCACCGTGACGGTCACCGTGCCGTCGCGTGCGATGGAGCGGCTGCTGAGGCGCGGCTCGCCGTACCGGAATGACGTGTAGGAGAGGCCGTAGCCGAACGGGTAGAGCGGCTTGCCCTTGAAGTACTGGTACGTCCGGTCCGACTTGATGATGTCGTAGTCGAGGATGTCGGGCAGGTCGCGGTCGGAGCGGTACCAGGTCTGCGGCAGCTTGCCCGAGGGGCTCTCGTCGCCGAACAGGACGGACGCCAGGGCGTTCCCCGTCTCGGCTCCGGCGTGGCTCGTCCACAGGATCGCCGGGACGTTGGCCTGCTCCCAGTCGAGCGTCGTCGGGTAGCTGTTCTCCACCACGACGACCGTGTTCGGGTTCGCCTTGCGGACGGCCCTGATGAGATCCGACTGCCCCTCGGCGAGCGCCATCGTGGTGCGGTCGTGGTCCTCGCGGCCGTTGATGAACGGCATGCTGCCGACCACGACGACCGCGGCGCCGGCGCCGGTCACGGCCTTGACCGCCGAGTCCACGCCGCTGCTGACGACGTCCTTGGCGAAGCGGGACGCCTCGGCCTTCGCGGTGAGGACGAGCGTGCCGTCGTCCTGCGCCTTCACGTAGGTCTTCGCCGGGTCGGCCCAGTCGTAGGCCTTCTCGTACCCGGCGTAGCGGAGCAGGTAGTCGCCGCCGTCCTGCTTCTCCAGCTTGAACATCTGCTGGACGAACCAGCCGTTCGGCTGGTCCTGGTCGTTGGCGAAGGTGTCGCCCCAGTTGTAGCGGCCGACCGTCTTGCCGTTGGCGGCGCTGCGCAGGGTCACGACGCCCTGGCCCCAGTCGAACACGTCGAACTGCGCCGTGGCGTCGGAGGACGAGGCGGGCCCGGTCTTCAGGACCGCGCCGGAGCCCGTCCCGCCGGCGATGTACTTGCCCGTCTTCACGTCCTTGAGGGCGATGCGGTCGACGCCCTCGCTGGAGGCCACCGCGCCGGCGCGCTTCCTGATGCCCTCCAGCGGCGTGACCCTGTACGGCAGCGCGCCCGAGTACCAGTCGGTGTAGAGCGTGTCCGACAGCGGTCCCACGACCGCGACCTTCTGCGACGAGAGCGGCAGGGCCTTGCCCTGGTTCTTCAGCAGGACCATCTGCTCGGCCGCGGCGGTGCGGGCCAGGGCGCGGTGCGCGGGGCTGTCCACCGCGTCCTTGGTGATCTTGCCGTAGGGGCCGCCGCCCGGGTCGAACTCGCCGAGCCGCACGCGGACGCTCAGGATGTGCTCCGCCGCCCGGTCGATGTCGGACTCGGCGAGCAGCCCGCGCGACAGCGCCGTCTTGACCGCGTTCACGGTGATGGACGAGTTGGTGTCGTCGGTGGTGAAGCTGTCCACGCCCGCCTTGAGGATCGCCGCGTCGCCGGTGGGCAGGTCGGGGTGGTACTTCTGGGAGCCGACGAGGTTGTTCGGGGCGCCCGCGTCGGTGACGTTGAACAGCGTCCGGTCCGACCAGGAGCGGACGAGCCCGCCGGCGTCGGGGCTGACCGTGGCGGGACGGCCGTTGACGAGGTTGTAGGACGTCATGATCCCGGTCGCCGCGTCGCGGGTCAGCGGGATCTTGAACGGGACCTCGTCGTACTCCTTCAGCACCCGGGGCCGCAGGCTGGAGGACGTCTGGTCGCGGCGGACCTCGTTGTTGTTGGCCATGTAGTGCTTGAGGACCGGCGCGGCCTTGAGGTGCTCGGGGTCGTCGCCCTGCATGCCCTGGCCGTACGCGGTGGCGAGAAGGCCGGTGAGCAGCGGGTCCTCGGAGTAGCCCTCCTCGTTGCGGCCCCAGCGCGGGTCTCGGAGCAGGTTCACGACCGGAGCCCACAGCTGGAGGCCCCACACGTCGGGGTTCTCGCTGTTGTAGCCGCGGGCCTCGTCGCCGACGGCCGAGCCGATCCGCTTCAGCAGGGCCGGGTCCCAGGTCGCGCCGAGCCCGACCGACTGCGGGAACACGGTGCCCTTCGCGGTCACGACGGCGCCGTTGTTGTGGACGTCGGTCGACCACGCGACCCCGTGCAGCGCCTCGGTGCCCGTCTTGAACCGGTTGATCCCGAGCCGCGGGATCGCGGGCTGGTACTGGTGCAGCAGGGAGATCTTCTCGTCGAGCGTGAGCCGTCCGACCAGGTCGTCCACCCGGGCCTGGACGGGCAGCCGCGGGTCGCGGAACGGGTAGGCCTCGCGGGCGGCGGCGGGCGCCGTCCACGCGAGGGGGGCCGCCAGCGCGACGGCCGCGACGAGGGTCAGCGACCGGCTGCGCCGGCCGGGGGAACGGGGATTGCGATGGGCTCTGTGCACCGGTTCTCCTTCTGGAAACATCCCCCGAGCGAATGTGTCGAAGCGCTTCGATAACGGCCCGGGAAGGGCCCCTTCCTCCTTCGTCGGTGCGGCGGCGCCCGCTCGGTCAGCGGGGCGCGGGCGCGCTGCTGGCGCGCCTGGTCAGGGTGGGCGGGAGCAGGGTCGCGGCGGGCACGGGCGCGCCGTCGAGCTTGGACATCAGCAGTTCCACGGCGCGGCCGCCGACCTCCTCGGCGGGGATCGCGACCGACGACAGCGGCGGCTCGGCGTGCTCGGCGATCTCGTCCGGGCACAGCGCGACGACGGACACGTCCTCGGGGACGCGCCGCCCGGCCGCCCGCAGCGCCCGCACGACCGGGCCGACGACCGGCTCGTTGTGGACGAGGACGCCGGTGAGGCCGGGGCGCTCGGCGAGCAGCCGGGCGACGAGTTCGCGGGCCGCGTCGGCGGTCGACTCGCACGGGTACACGTCCCCGGTCAGCCCGTGCTCGCGGACCGCGGCGGCGAACCCGTCGGCGACCCGCTGGGCGTAGCCGGTCTGCCGCGCGTACACCTCGGGCGGCGAGCCGATCAGCGCGATCTCGCGGTGGCCGAGCCCGGCGAGGTGCTCGACGCAGACCGCGCCGGCCGCGTGGAAGTCGAGGTCGATGCAGGTGAGGTCGTCCGCGTCGGCGGGGAAGCCGATGAGCACGCTCGGCCGGTCCAGGGAGCGCAGCAGCGGCAGCCGCGGGTCCTCCATCTGGACGTCCATGACGATCAGCGCGTCGACCAGGGCGCTGTCGGCGACGCGACGCAGGCCGTCCTCGCCCTCCTCCTGGGTGAGCAGCAGGACGTCGTGGTCGTGGCGGCGCGCGGCGGTAACGACGGAGACCGCGAACTGCATGACGACGGGCACGGCGATGCCCGAGCGCAGCGGGATCATCAGCGCCAGCACGTTGGAGCGGCTGCTGGCGAGCGCGCGGGCGCCCGCGTGCGGCCGGTAGCCGAGCTCGCGGATGCTCTCCCGGACGCGCCGCCGGGTCTCCTCGGAGATCGAGCGCTTCCCGCTCAGCACGTAGGAGACCGTGCTCGGCGACACTCCCGCGTGCCGCGCCACGTCAGTGATCTTGACCACGGACCGTCCCGTCGTCCTCGTAGCGGTTCAGAGTGCGAATGATGGTAACCCCGCCCGAACCGGTCGGAGCGCGGACGCGCGCGGGCCGGTCGGCCCCGATCACCGCGAGCGCAGTCCCGGCGACCGCGGCGCCCGCGAGGGCCGTGCCGCGCACGCCGGTCACCGGCAGCAGGACGCCGCCGAACAGGGCTCCGCCGGCGATGCCGACGTTGAAGGCGGCCGACGTCCAGGCCGACGCGACGTCGGTGTCGCCCGGCGCCGACTCCATCACCCGGGCCTGGAAGGCGGTCGCGGCGCACGGCAGCCCGATCCCCAGCAGGACGAGCATGAGGACCGCGGGCACCGCCGCCGCGCCGAAGGCGAAGAGGCCGAGCAGGGCGGCCGCCAGCACCGCGGCGGACCCGGCGAGCAGGGCGCGCGGGCCACGGTCCACCACGATGCCGGCGACGACCACTCCCGCTATGTCGGCGGCGCCGTTCGCCAGCAGGAGCGGGCTGATGGCCGAGTCCGGGAAGCCGCTGACGCGGGTCAGGAACTCGGTGATGTAGGTGAAGGCGGTGAAGACGCCGCCGACCAGCAGCATGATCGTGACGACCAGGAGCCGGAAGCGCCGCGCGTCCGGCGCGGACGCGGGGACGGGGTCGCGGCCGCCCGCCTCGCCCCGGGGCAGCAGGGCGGCGAGCGCGGCGAAGGACACCAGGCAGATGACGCCGAGCGCGGCGAAGGAGGCGCGCCATCCGGCGGCCCGCCCGAGCCAGGCGCCGGCGGGGACGCCGAGCACGATGGCCAGGGACCCGCCCCCGAACACGTAGGCGGCGGCCCTGCCCCGCGCCTCGGGCGGCAGCAGCCCTGCCGCGGCGACCACGGCGACCGGCCAGAACACCGCCTGCGCGAGCGCGGTCACCAGGCGCGCGGCGAACAGGGACCCGTAGCCGGGGGCGGCCGCCGACGCGAACGTCATGACCAGGAAGACCGCCATGACGCCGGTGAGCAGCGGGCGGCGCCCCACCCGGACCGTCAGCCGGACGAGCGGGACCGACACGACCGCGACCACCATCCCGTAGCCGGTGACGAGCAGCCCCACGGTGGAGGCGGAGACGTCCAGGTCGTCCGCCATGAGCGGGAGCAGCCCGATCGGCAGGTTCTCGGTCGTGCCGAAGGCGAACGCGCCCAGGGCCAGCGCCGCCACGGCCGCGCCCGCGCGTCCGTGGTTCACCGCGCGTCCGGCGCTCACGACGGGCCGCGGGCGATGGCGTCGCGGTACCAGGAGGCGCTGTCCTTCCAGGTGCGGTCGCCGGTGGCGTAGTCGACGTGGACGAGGCCGAAGCGCTTGGAGTAGCCGTAGGCCCATTCGAAGTTGTCCAGCAGCGACCAGGCGAAGTAGCCCCGGACGTCGGCTCCCGCCTGGCACGCCCTCTCGACGGCGGCGATGTGGTCGCGCAGGTAGGCGATGCGGCGGTGGTCGCGCACGCGGCCGTCGACGTCCATCACGTCGTCGAACGCGGCGCCGTTCTCGGTGACCATCAGCGGGGTGTCCGGGTACTCGCGGTGCAGCCGCAGCAGGAGCTCTTCCATCCCGGTCGCGTCGATCGGCCACCCCATCGCGGTGTGGGGGCCGGGCTGCTCGGCGAACTCCACGGCGTCGCAGCCGACGAACGGGCTGGCCGCGCCCTGGCGGTGGCCGTCCGCGTGCGCGCGCGGGGTGGTGCCGTCCCAGTCCCGGACGAGGGTGGGCGCGTAGTAGTTGACGCCCAGGACGTCGAGCGGCGCGGCGATGATGTCCTCGTCCCCGTCGCGCAGGAAGCCCCAGTCGGTGAGGGGCGCGGTGTCCTCCAGCAGGTCGGCGGGGTAGCCGTTGCCCAGCATGGGGTCGAGGAACACGCGGTTGGAGACGGCGTCCGCCCGCCGGACCGCCTCCGCGTCGCCGCGCAGGTGGTGCAGGTTGAGCGTGACCGAGTGCCGCGCGTGCGGCGACACCACACCGCGCAGCGCCCGGACCGCCAGGCCGTGCGCGAGGTTCAGGTGGTGCGCGGCGGTGAGCGCGGCCACCGGGTCGGTGCGTCCGGGTGCGTGCACGCCGGACGCGTAGCCGAGGAACGCCGAGCACCACGGCTCGTTCAGCGTCGTCCAGGTCTGGACACGGTCGCCGAGGACGCGCCCGACGCGCTCGGCGTAGTCGGCGAAGCGGCGGGGCGTGTCGCGGTCCGGCCAGCCGCCCGCGTCCTCCAGGGACTGCGGCAGGTCCCAGTGGTAGAGGGTCGCGACCGGGGCGATGCCGTGCTCCAGCAGCGCGTCGACCAGGCGGGAGTAGAAGTCCATGCCCTTGGGGTTGGGCGTCCCGTCCGGCAGGACCCGCGACCAGGAGATCGAGAACCGGTACGCGCCGATGCCGAGTTCGGCCATCGTCGCGATGTCCTCCTCCCACCGGTGGTAGTGGTCCGTGGCGATGTCGCCGGTGTCGCCGTTCAGGACCTTGCCGGGAGTGTGGCTGAACGTGTCCCAGATGGACGGCGCGCGGCCGTCCTCCTGGGCCGCGCCCTCGATCTGGTAGGCGGCGGTGGCCGTGCCCCACAGGAACCCTTCCGGGAACCCCATCAGCTCTCCTCTTCCAGGGTGGCGACCAGTTCGCCACCGGCGGCCTTGATGAGAACACCGTGCGGATGGTGTTCGGGCTCACCGCCCTCGACCCCGGCCACACGTGCGTTGACGAGGAGGACGTTCCAGGTTCCGTCGCCTGTCACGCGCACCTTTCCACCGTTTCTCACCGTCGTGAACGTGGTGTCGCCGACCCGGGTGACGACCGTGGCCCCCTCGGCGGGCTCGTACACGCGCAACGTGACGCCGTCCGCGTGGTCGTAGTCGGGGCGGTCGTCCACCGCGCCCTCCGGCAGGACGGCGCCCGGACGGACCAGCAGCGGCACGCTGGCGAACCCGTGCCGCTCGCGGACCCAGCGGCCGCCCTCGACGCGCTCACCGGTGAGGTAGTGCGTCCACACGCCTTCCGGCACGTAGTAGGCGACCTCTCCGCCGGACGAGAACACCGGCGCGACGAGCAGGTCGTCGCCCAGCATGTACTGGCGCTCCAGATGCGTGCAGGCGGGGTCGTCCGGGAAGTCGACGACCATCGCGCGCATCATCGGCAGCCCCTCCCCGTACGCCTGGCGCGCGGCGCCGGCCAGGTAGGGCATGAGCCGCATCTTCAGGCGGGTGAAGTGCCGCAGGACGTCCACGGACTCCTCGTCGAACAGCCACGGCACCCGGTAGGAGTGGCTGCCGTGCAGGCGGCTGTGCGAGGACAGCAGCCCGAACGCGATCCACCTCTTGAACAGCGCCGGATCGGGCGTCCCCTCGAAGCCGCCGATGTCGTGGCTCCAGTAGCCGAACCCCGACATGCCCAGGGAGAGGCCGCCGCGCAGGCTCTCCCCCATCGCCTCGAAGGTCGACTCGGCGTCGCCGCCCCAGTGCACGGGGAAGCGCTGGCCGCCGGTCGTGGCGGACCGGGCGAAGACCACCGCCTCCCCCTCGCCGCGCTTCTTGCGCAGCAGGTCGAAGACGGTCTGGTTGTAGAGGTAGGTGTAGTAGTTGTGCGCCCGCTCCGGGTCGGAGCCGTCGTGGTAGACGACGTCGGTGGGGATGCGCTCGCCGAAGTCGGTCTTGAAGCAGTCCACGCCCATGTCGAGCAGCGCTTCCAGCTTCCCCGCGTACCATTCCCGCGCCTCGGGGTTGGTGAAGTCGACCACGGCCAGGCCGGGCTGCCACTTGTCCCACTGCCACACGTCCCCGTCCGGACGCGTCAGCAGGTGGCCGCGCGAGCGCCCCTCCTCGAACAGCGGCGAGCGCTGCCCGATGTAGGGGTTGATCCAGACGCAGACCCGCAGGCCGCGGTCGCGCAGCCGGCGCAGCATGCCCTCCGGGTCGGGGAACACCCGCGGGTCCCATTCGAAGTCGCACCACTGGAACTCGCGCATCCAGAAGCAGTCGAAATGGAAGACGCTGAGGGGCAGGTCCCGCGACGCCATCCCCTCGATGAAGGAGGTGACGGTCTCCTCGTCGTAGGAGGTCGTGAACGAGGTGGACAGCCACAGCCCGAACGACCAGTCGGGCAGCCGCGCGGGCCGTCCGGTGAGCGCCGTGTACTTGCGGAGGATCTCCTTCGGCGACGGCCCGTAGATGACGAAGTACCGCATCGACTGGCCCTCGACGCTGAACTGCGTCCTCGCGACGGCCTCCGACGCCACCTCGAACGAGACCCGCCCGGGATGGTCGACGAAGACGCCGTACCCCGCGTTGGTCAGGTAGAACGGCACGTTCTTGTACGCCTGCTCGCTGGCCGTCCCGCCGTCGGCGTTCCACACCTCCACGGCCTGGCCGTTCTTCACCAGCGGCCCGAACCGCTCACCGAGCCCGTAGACGAAGTGGTCCACGCCGAGGTCGAGCTGCTCCCGCACGTAGTGCCGGCCGCCGTCGGTGTCGATGATCGCCTGCGCCTTGGGCGCGCTGCCGGTCAGGCGGCGCCCGTCCGCGAGGAAGTCGACGCTCCACCGCTCGCCGCGCCCGACCCGGACCGACAGGGCGCCCGAGGTCAGCACCGCCGCCTCGCCGTCCACGGACACCTCCCCGGCCGGGTCGGCGGCCAGCTCGAAGTCGGGGCCGCGGCGCCGCTCTCCCGCGAAGTGGGTGAGGGTCACGCCGATGACGTCCGGCATCGGCGACTCGCACGTCACCGTCACCACAGGGCCCTTGAGCAGGTCGCCCCGGTGCCGGATCCGCTGCACCGGCGCGTGGACCGTGAACGTCCCGGGCCCGGTGTCCACGTCGAGGACCTCCACCGGATGCGACGCCCGCACACCCTCGCGCAGCATCCAGTAGCCGTCGCTGAACTTCATTACTTGATAGCCCCCGCCGTCAGTCCGCGCGCAAGGGTGCGCTGGAAGATGAGGAAGAACACGACGGTCGGGAGGAGGCCGAGGAGCGACGCGGCGCTGGACATGGTGGCGTCCATGAGGCGCTGCCCCTGCAGCACGCCGAGCGCGACCGAGACCGTCTGGTTCTCGTTGGAGATGAGGAAGACCATGGGGATCAGGAACTCGTTCCAGGTCCACACGAAGAAGAAGACGAGCAGCACCGACATGGTCGGCCGGACGACCGGGACGACGACGCGCCACAGCACCTGCCACCGGCCGGCGCCGTCGATCCGCGCCGCCTCCAGCAGCGGGCGCGGGAACGCCGACATCACCGACGACAGCAGGTAGGTGCCGAACGCGCTCTGGATGACCGTGAACACGATGATCACGCTGATCCTGGTGTCGTACAGGCCGATCTGCTTCGACATGTAGTAGAGCGGGTAGACGAGCGCCTCCTGCGGCAGCGTGTTCGCCAGGAGCAGCAGGACGAGCACCCACATCCGCCCCTTGATCCGCCCGATGCCGAGCGCGTAGGCGTTGAGCACCGACAGCAGCACGGCGAGGATCGCGACGGAACCGCTGATGACCACGCTGTTCAGCAGGACGTGCCCGAAGCCGACGCGCTCCCAGAACTGCTGGAGGCCGTCCAGCGAGATGCCGTCCGGCGGCGACAGCGGCCCCGCCGAGGAGTACTCCTCGGGCGTCTTCAGCGCGTTGAAGACCACCACGACGAACGGGATCAGCATCACGCCGGCCAGCGCGAGCAGCGCCACCAGCACCGCGTAGGCGGACGGCCCGCGGCGGCGGGCGCGCCGGGGCGCGCCCCTTCCGCCGCGCGGGGGCGCGCCGGCCTTGCGCGTCAGCGTCGCGGTCATCGTTCCTCCCCGAGCTCACGTCCCTGCATGCGCAGGAAGACGACGGTCAGCGCGACGATCAGCAGCGTCAGCACCGTCGAGATCGCCGAGCCGTAGCCGACGTCGGACTTCTCGAAGAAGTTGACCCAGGAGTAGTAGGACGGCACGTTCGTCGCCCCGCCCGGGCCGCCCTTGGTGAGCACGAAGATCTGCGGGAACGCCTTCAGCGCGGCGATCGTCGTCCACAGCAGCACGACGAAGATCTCCGGCCGGATCTGCGGGACCGTGATGTGCCAGAACCGGCGGCCCCACGAGGCGCCGTCGATTTCGGCCGCCTCGTACAGCGACGGGTCCACCCGCTGCAGCCCCGACATGAAGATCACGAGCGGGAAGCCGATCTGCATCCACACCATGACGCCGACGACGCTCCACAGCGCGGTGGCCGGGTCGCCGAGCCAGTCGTGCGCGAGGGAGCCGAGGCCGGCGGCGTCCAGCAGCGCGTTGACCGCGCCGTTCTCCGGAGCCAGCAGCCAGCTCCACACCACGCCCGCGATGACGACCGGCAGCACCTGCGGCAGGTAGAGGCAGGCGCGCAGGACGCTCGCGGTGCGCGGCCCGAAGTGCCGGTCGACCAGGTCGGTCAGGGCCGAGGCCAGCACCAGCCCGATCATCGTCGGGACGATCGCCATCCCGACGATGATCAGGACGTTGTGCCGGAACGAGGCCCAGAACTCCCCGTCCTCCACGAGCTCGCGGTAGTTGCCGAGCCCGATCCACTTCGGGGTCCCGACGCCCGTCCACTCGGTGAAGCTCGTCCCGATGTTCATCAGGAACGGCACGCCGATGACGGCGGTGAAGAGGAGCAGGCCGGGGAGCAGGTAGGGCAGGTACCCCCACTGCTCCCGCGACCGGCCGCGGCCCGGCGTCGTCACTTCGGCAGGCCGCCGTCGTAGGTCTTCTGGATGCCGCTCAGCACCTCGCCCGGCGCGGTGCCGTTCATCAGCTTCTGCGTCTGCGCCACCCAGGCGTCGTAGAAGCCGGCGACCGGCCAGTCCGGGTAGTAGGCGAGCCCGTCCGACGCCGACAGCCGGTCGAAGTCGGCGATGAGCTTCTTGGCCTTGGCGTCGGTGATCGCGGACGGGTCCGCCGCGACCGGGACGCCGCCCCCGTTGCCGAGGGTGTTCTGCGCCTGCTTCTTCATCGTGATGTCGATGAAGTCGTAGGCGAGCTGCTTGTTCTTCGACCCCTTGGGGACGACCCACAGGTTCCCGCCCGAGCCGAGCGTCATCTTGGCGCCGGGCCAGACGGCGGTCTCCCAGTCGAACTTCGCCTCGGCGGCGACCCGGCCGAACCACCAGCTCCCCGAGAACATCATCGGGAACTTGCCGCTCATGAACGCGACGCCGGCGTCCTCGGCCTTGAGGCTGACGGAGTTCTTGGCGACGTAGCCCTTCTTCACCCAGTCGGCGAAGGTGGTGGCCCCGTAGGTCCAGGCGGCGTCGTTGAAGTTCGCCTTGCCGGTGTAGCGCTGGAAGGCGTCCACCCAGGCGCGGTCGGCCTTGTCGAGGGCGAGCTGGTAGACGAACTGGTGCGCCATGTACTCGGCGCCCGCGTTGGTCAGCGGCGTGACGCCCTTCGCGACGAACTTGTCCATCGCGGCGGTCAGCTCGGCGAACGTCGTCGGGATCTCGACGCCGTTCTTCTTGAACAGGTCCTTGTTGTAGTAGACCTGCACGTACTCCGCATAGTCAGGAACGCCGTACCATTTGTCACCGCCCATGGTGCCCTTGGCGTCGTACTTGGCGGTGACCTGGACGTTCGGCTTGATCAGCTTGTCCCAGCCGCGCTTGGTGACCTCGGGGGTGAGATCGGTGAGCAGGCCCTGCTTGGACAGCAGCCCAGCGGTCGCGTTGCCCTTGTTGTACTCCATGACGTCGGGCGCGTCCTTGGAGTTGAGCACCATGGGCGCGGTCTTCTGGATCTGCTCGAAGCCCTTCTCCTCGAACTTCACCTTCACGCCGGGGTGGGTGGCCTCGAACTCCTTGACGGCCTCGGCCCACGACTTGCCCATGGCGCTGTCGGGGGCCTCGTAGTGCCAGAGCTTCAGCTCCTTGCCGCCCGAGCCGCCGCCGTCGCCGTCGCCGCACGCCGTGAGCGACAGCGCCGCCGCGGCAAGGGCGGCGATCAGCGCCGCGCTCCTGCCTGCCTTGATCATGGGTCTTCCTCCGGGGTGGGCCGAGCGCCTGTCGAAGCGCTTCGATTGCCGGGATGTTAAGCCCTGGGTGAGCCGCGACACAATAGGTCGAGCCACATCAATTCGCCTCAGAACCCGCTGACCTGCGGCGATCGATTGGGAGCGCTCCCAAAAGCGGTCAGCCGCGGCACTCCACGCCGTTCAGGGTGAACCGCGACGGCGCGCCGTTCGCGCCGTCCCGGCTCCCGAGGAACCCGAACTCGGCCGTCCCGTGCGGCGGGATCGACCGGTTCCACTCCGCCGCCGTCACCGTCACCGACGCCCCGTCCTGCACCCGGCTCCCGTTCCACAGCTGGGTGATCGTCTGCCCGTCCGGAAAGGCGAAGGCCAGCGTCCAGCCGTCGATCGCGCCGTCCCCGGCATTGGTGATCCGGACGGTCGCCTGGAAGCCCCGCGGCCACGTCCCGTCGACCCGGTACGCCACCGAGCACGCGGTCGCGGCGGCCGGCGACCTGCCCGCCGACGGGGGCGGCGCCGCCGGTTTCGCATCGGACGAGTCGGACGAGTCGGGCGCGAGGGCCGCCAGGAGCGCGGCCACCGCGCACAGCGCCCCGGCCGCGACCCCGGCGATGAGCAGCGGCCGCCGTCCGGACCCGTGCCCGGAGGGGGCGGGATCGTCCAGGACGCGGGTCGGGTTCCCCGGCCCTTCCGCAGGCGGAGGGCCTTCACCGGCGGACGCGTCGGCGCCGCCGGGCACGTGGAGTTGGATGCCGGCGGCGCCCGCCAGCACGCGGGCCGCTTCGACGGCGGTGGGCCGAGCGCCGGGGTCCGGGGACAGGCAGTCGCGGCAGAGTGCCGCGACCTCGCCGGGAGTGCCCTTCCGGAACGCCGAGGCGGGTGTGGGCGGCGCGCCGGTCAGGCACTCGTGCAGGACGACGCCCAGCGAGTAGACGTCGGCCGCCGGGGTCGGGGACGCGCCGGTCACCAGTTCGGGCGCCATGTAGGCGGGCGTGCCCATCACCGGTCCGCCCGCCGTGCCGGTGAACGCGATGCCGAAGTCGAGGACCTTCACCTCGACCGGGGTGAGGAACACGTTCCCGGGCTTGATGTCGCGGTGCACGATGCCTGCGTCGTGGGCGGCGGCCAGGGCGTCGGCGACCCGCGCGCAGATCCCGGCCGCCTCGCGCCACGGCAGCGGGCCGCGCGACAGGCGCACGGCCAGGCTCTCGCCGTCCAGCAGTTCCATGACCACGTACGGGATCGGGCGGCTCTCGCGCCGCGAGGCGCCCTCCGGGCCGGCGCGGTGCTCGCCGTAGTCGTACACGCCGGTGATGCCCGGGTGGGTGAGGGCGGCGGCGGCCTGCGCCTCCTGGCGGAGCCGCCGCGAGAACTCCTCGGGCCCGCCGTCCTTGGGGACCTTGACCGCGACGGCCCGGTCGAGGACGGTGTCGACCGCGCGCCAGACGGTCGCCATGCCGCCGGCGCCGAGGGGCCGCTCGATGAGGTAGCGCCCGCCGAGGCGTTCGCCCGCGGCGATGATCTCGGGCATGGACGAAGCCTAGACCGGACTCAGGGCACGAGGTACCGGGTGTCGCGGACGTCCGTGATCGCCATGTGGCCGGGCGCGTGCCCGATGGCGAGCTTCGGCCGGGAGGCCATCACCGCCGCCTGCGGGGTCACTCCGCAGGCCCAGAAAACGGGTATCTCGTCGACCCGGATCTCCACCGGGTCGCCGAAGTCCGGCGCGGAGAGGTCCTCGATGCCGAGCTCGACGGGGTCGCCGACGTGCACGGGCGCGCCGTGGACCGACGGGTACCGGGCCGTCACCCGCACGGCGTCGGCCACCTGCGCGGCCGGGACGGGGCGCATGGAGACGACGAGCGGGCCGCCGAACTCGCCCGCGCGGCGGCACATCCGGTTCGTCCGGTACATCGGGACGTTGCGGTTCTGCTCGATGTGCCGGACGGGGACGCCGGCCTCGCGGAGCGCGTCCTCGAACGTGAAGCTGCACCCGATGAGGAACGAGACGAGGTCGTCGCGCCAGTAGGGGGTCGCGTCGGTCACCTCGGCGACCGGCTCGCCGTGCTCGTAGACGACGTAGCCGGGCAGGTCGGTGCGCAGGTCACCGGCGAACAGCGCGGCCGAGGTCGCGCCGGGCTCGGTCACGTCCAGGACGGGGCACGGCTTGGGGTTGCGCTGCGCGAACAGGAGCAGGTCGTAGGCGTACTCGCGCGGCACGGCGATGAGGTTCGCCTGCGTCCAGCCCGCGCACCAGCCGGACGTGGGGACGCGCAGGCCGGCCCGGAACAGGGCCCTCGCCTGGTCCGGCGTGAGCGCGCCCGGGTCGAGCGGTGCGGTCATGATCTCTCCTCCCGGAGGTTCGGTGCGGGATGCGGCCGGAACCGGAGACGCTGGCCGGGCCGGGCCTGGGCGGCGCGTCCGATGTCGGCGGAGGCGACCACCGCGATCACGGGGTAGCCGCCGGTGAGCGGGTGGTCGGCGAGGAACAGCACCGGCCGCCCGGACGGCGGGACCTGCAGCGCCCCGGTGACCGTCCCCTCGCTGGGCAGCTCGCCGCGCCCGGCGTGCTCCAGTCCGGGGCCGTCCAGGCGCATGCCTACCCGGTCGATCTCGCTGGTCACCGTGTAGGCGGAGGAGAAGAGGGCCTTCAGCGCGCCCGGGGCGAACCAGTCGTGGCGGGGGCCGGGCATCGCGCGCAGCTGGATGTCGCCGCCGTGCGGCGGGCGGACGGGCGCGGCGTCCAGCAGCGGCGGGGCGGCGGGCGGCGGGCCTACGGGGAGGAGGTCGCCGGGCTTGAGCGGGGCGGGGCCGAGGCCGGAGAGCGTGTCGGTGGAGCGCGACCCGAGGACGGGCGGGACGGCGACGCCGCCGCGCACGGCCAGGTAGCTGCGCAGGCCCGCGGGCGGGGCGCCCATCCGGAGCTCGGCGCCGTCCGGCACGTGCACGACCGAGTAGGGGGCCTCGGCCCGGCCGTCCACCAGCAGCGGGGCGGGCGCGCCGGTCACCGCGGCGAACACGCCGCCCCGGCAGCGCACGTGCAGGCCGCCGAAGGTGACCTCGATCGCGGCCTCCCCCTCGGCGTTGCCGAGCAGCCGGTTGGCGAGCCGGAGCGAGCCCGGGTCCGCGGCGCCCGACACCCCCACGCCGAGCGCCGCGTGACCCGAGCGGCCGAGGTCCTGGACCGTGGCCAGGAACCCTGTGCGGAGAACGTCCAACCCCCGCTTCATGGTTCCCGCCGGACGAAGCGGACCCGGGTTCCCGGGCGGAGCAGGGCGGGCGGGTCGCGTTCGAGGTCCCATAGGACGGCCTCCGTGCGTCCGATGAGCCGCCAGCCGCCCGGGGACTCAACCGGGTAGACGCCGCTGAACCGCCCGGCGAGGCCGACCGCGCCCGCCGGGACGCGGACGCGGGGCGTCGCGCGGCGCGGGACGTCCAGTCGCGGGTCGCCGCCCTCCAGGTAGCCGAATCCGGGCGCGAACCCGGTGAACGCGACCCGCCACGGGGTCCCGGTGTGCGCGGCGACGACCTCGTCCGGGGCGAGCCCGGTGAGGCGGGCGACCTCGCGGAGGTCGTCGCCGTCGTAGACGACGGGGATCTCGACGTCCCCGGCGGCGCCGTCCGCCGCACCCGGCCGGGTGGCGCGCACCGCGGCGGCGACCGCGGCCGGGTCGGCGGAGGGGTCGAGCAGCAGGGTCAGGGTGCGGGCCGCCGGGACGAGGTCGGCGACGCCGGGCGGCGGGGCCGCCGCGAGCGCGGTGTACAGGCCGAGCATCGCCGGGAGGTCCGGCAGTTCGACCAGCAGCGCCGCGTCGCCGCTCGGGAGGATCCGCACCCCGCCCTCACTTCCACAGGTCGTCGAGCCCGGACAGGCTGTTCCAGCCGAGGTAGAGCGACAGGACCCAGGCCGCCACGCCGATGGCGAGGAGCCAGACCGGGTACCGGTGGCCGCCGAGCAGGTCGCGGCGGCGGGCGGCCGCCCAGAGCAGCACGGCGAGCCCGAACGGCAGGATCAGCCCGTTCAGCGCGCCCGCGAGGACGAGCAGCTTCGCGGGGGTGGTGCCGACCGCGAGGTAGATGGCGGCGGAGACGAGGATGAACGCGACGACCAGCCGGTTGCGGTGCCGCTCGACGAAGGAGGAGAACGACACCAGGAACGACACCGAGGTGTAGGACGCCCCGATGACCGAGGTGATCGCGGCCGACCACATGATCAGGCCGAAGACGCGCAGCCCGGCCTGGCCCGCCGCGTGCTCGAAGGCCGAGGCGGGGGCGTTCTCCTTGGCGAGGGTCACCCCGCCCGCGACGACGCCGAGGACCGCGAGGAACAGCAGCACGCGCATCAGGGCGGTGACGAGGATGCCGGTGACCGCGCTGCGGTTGATCTCCCGGACGTGCTCCGGCCCGGTCAGCCCGGACTCGATCATGCGGTGCGCGCCCGCGTAGGTGATGTAGCCGCCGACCGTCCCGCCGATCAGCGTGGTGATGACCAGGAAGTCGACGGTCTCCGGCGCGATGCTCTGCCGGAGCGCGTCGCCGAGGGGCGGTTCGGACACCACCGCCACGTAAAGGGTCAACAGGATCATCACGCCGCCGAGCACGACGACGATCCGGTCCATGGCGACGCCGGCCCGCCGGACCAGGAAGATCGCGATCGCGGCCAGCGCGGAGACCGCGCCGCCGATCTTGACGTCCAGGCCGAGCAGCGCGTTCAGGCCGAGCGCGGTACCGGCGACGTTGCCGATGTTGAAGATCAGGCCGCCGAACACGTCGAGCGCGGCGAGGCCGTACCCGGCGCCGGGCAGGACGCGGTTGCCGAGTTCCTGGGCGCGCATGCCGGAGACGCCGACGACGCGCCACACGTTCAGCTGGATCGCGATGTCCACCAGCACGGACACGAGGATCGCGAAAGCGAACGCGGCGCCGAGCTTGGCGGTGAACACGGTGGTCTGGGTGATGAAGCCGGGTCCGATGGCGCTGGTGGCCATCAGGAACATGGCGCCGGTGAGGGCGGCGCGGCGGGAGCGGGAGGTGGGGGCCGTGGTCGTGTCGAGGGTCGCTGGGTCCGTCATGGCGGGGGCCCTTCCGGGGGTTCGACTTTCCGCAAGCGTAGGGATTGTTCAACAATCCATCAAGAGACCTGTTGATGCATTCTGCGGTCGCCGGGGATAGGCTGGCCTCCCCGGATCTTCGTGCGCGGCGTCCCGCGCCTGCCCCCGGAAGGTGGTCGATGCCCGTGCCGGCGCAGGGCTCGTGGCTGTCCGACATCGCGGCCGCCCGGCACGAACTGTCCCGGAGCAGCACCGCCGCGCGGATCGCCGACCTGCTGCGCGAGCAGATCACCGACGGGCGGCTCGCCCCCGGGGAGCGGCTGCGCGAGGAGGAGCTGGGCGAGGCCCTGAAGGTGTCGCGCAACACCGTGCGCGAGGCGTTCCGGCTGCTCGCCATGGAGCGCCTGCTCGTCCACGAGTTCAACCGCGGCGTGTTCGTGCGCCGGGTCACCGCCGACGGCCTCGCCGACCTCTACCGGGTGCGGCGGATCCTGGAGTGCGAGGGCGTGCGGTGCGCGCGGGAGGCCCCGGCCGGGACGCTCGGCCGCGTGGAGGCGGCCGTCCTGGACGGCGAGAGCGCCGCCGCCGCCGGTCGATGGCCGGACGTCGGCACCGCCGACATCCGCTTCCACCAGGCCATCGCCGCGCTGGTGGGCAGTCCGCGGGTGGACGAGATGATCCAGCACCTGCTGGCCGAGATGCGGCTGGTCTTCCACGAGATGGGCTCGCCGCGCGAGTTCCACGAGCCCTACCTCACCCGCAACCGGCGGATCCACGACCTGATGGCGCGCGGCGGGCTCGCGGAGGCCGAGCGGGAACTGCGCTCCTACCTCGACGACGCGGAGGCCCAGCTCACCGCGGCCTATCGCGAGAAGGCCCGCTCCGAGGCCCACTAGACGGCCCGTCGGAAGGCCCGGCAGAAGGCGCGGTTACGGGGCGTAGTTCATGACGTGGTCGTGCAGGAGCTGCGGCGCGGCCGGGTCGGCGCGGCGGAACGCCTCGATCAGCTCGGCGTGCTCGGCCGACTTGGAGTAGATCTCCGTGTGGTGCAGCCGCAGGGACAGGGTCGTCCACAGCTCGATGCCGAGGCTCTCCCACACCGAGACGAGCAGCCGGTTCCCGGCCGTCTCGACGATCTCGCGGTGGAAGGCGATGCTGAGCCGCATCTGCTCGTGCAGGTCGCCCTCCCGCGCGGCCTCGCCGAGCCGGCGGTTGTGCTCCTCCAGCGCCTCCAGGCAGCCGGACAGCCGGGGCAGGGCCAGCTCCACGGCCGTCCGCTCCAGCCCGGCGCGGACGGGGAAGATCTCGGCCAGGTCCTGCTCGGTGAAGTCGCGGACCCGGGCGCCCCGGTTCGGCAGCGTCTCGATCAGCCGCTGCGCCTCCAGCTGGCGGAGCGCCTCCCGGACCGGCCCCTGGCTCACGCCCAGCTCGGCGGCGATGCGGCGCTCGACGACGCGCTCGCCCGGTTCCCACCGCCCGGAGCTGATGCCCTCCACGATGAACTCGCGGATCTGGTCGGCGAGCCCGGTGCGGAGCAGCAGCTGGTCGGAGGTCTTCACAGAACTGGATGGTAGCGCCACGGCCGGTAAGTGCCTCTTGACAGGGGGGCGGGTTCCAGCGGGTAGAATATGATCGATCATAGATCAATGATGATCGGTAGCGTTGTGGCGATCCTACGGCGCTGCCCCGGACAGAGGAAGGTCGCCGATGGCTGAGACCGTTCAGTCGGCCGACAGGGCCGCCCCGGCGCGGAGCCGCCGGGCGCGCGCCGCCAAGGCCCCCCGGCCGAGGACCGGCGCGACGCCGGCGGCTCCCCCGGCGGCCGACGCCGCCACGCTCGTCGGCTACTACCGGCAGATGCTGCTGGTCAGGCGGTTCGAGGAGCGGGCCGCCCGCGCCTACACCGAGGCCAAGATCGGCGGCTACTGCCACCTGAACCTCGGCGAGGAGGCGACGGTCGTCGGGCTGATGGCCGCGCTGCGCCCCACCGACTACCTGTTCACCAACTACCGCGAGCACGGCTACGCACTCGCCAAGGGCATCGGCGCGGACCGCGTCATGGCCGAGCTGTACGGGCGCTCGACGGGCGTGTCCAAGGGCTGGGGCGGGTCGATGCACCTGTTCGACGCCGAGGCCCGGCTGCTCGGCGGGTACGGGATCGTCGGCGGGCAGGTGCCCCTCGCGGCCGGCGCGGCGCTCGCCGTCTCCTACAAGGGCGGCGACGAGGTCGTGATGTGCCACATGGGCGACGGGACGACCGCGATCGGCGCGTTCCACGAGTCGCTGAACATCGCCGCCCTCTGGGACCTCCCGGTCGTCTTCGTCGTGATCAACAACGGGCTCGGCATGGGCACCACCGTGGAGAACTCGGCGGCCGAGCCGGAGCTGTACCGGCGCGGCGCCGCGTACCGGATGGAGAGCCTGCGGGTGGACGGCACCGACGTGCTCGCGGTGCGGGACGCCGCGCGCGCCGCCGTCGAGCGCGCCCGCGCCGAGAGCAAGCCCTACCTGCTGGAGACCGTCAGCCCCCGGCTGAAGGGCCACTCGGTCGTCGACCCGGCCCGCTACCGGTCCAAGGAGGAGAAGGAGGCCCTGAAGGCCGCCGACCCCCTCGCCCGGATGGCGCTGGAGCTGGAGGAGGCCGGGGTCCTGTCCGCCGACGAGCGCGACCGGCTCGACGCCGAGGTGAAGGCCGAGGTCGACGCCGCCGCCGCGTTCGCCGACGAGAGCCCGGCGCCCGAGGTGTCCACGCTGTTCGACTACACCTACGCCACCCCCGTCCCGGGCGAGCTGCGCCGGCTCCCCGCCGACCCCGTATTCGGCTCCTGAGAGGCACCCCATGGCAACCGTGACCTACCGCCAGGCCCTCCGGGACACGCTCCGCGCCGAGATGCTCCGCGACGAGAACGTCTTCCTGATGGGCGAGGAGATCGGGCTCTTCGAGGGCTCCTACAAGATCACCGAGGGGCTGCTGAAGGAGTTCGGGCCGCGCCGCGTCCGCGACACCCCGATCGCCGAGGAGGGCTTCGTCGGCGCCGCGATCGGCGCCGCGATGCTCGGCCTGCGCCCGGTCGTGGAGATCATGACGATCAACTTCTCGCTGCTGGCGCTGGACCAGATCGTCAACCACGCCGCGAAGATCTACGGCATGTTCGGCGGGCAGGCCAGCGTGCCGATGGTGATCCGCACGCCGGGCGGCGGCGGGCAGCAGCTCGGCGCCACCCACTCGCAGAACGTCGAGCTGTTCTACTCGTTCATCCCCGGACTGAAGGTCGTCGCGCCGAGCACGCCCGCCGAGGCGTCGGCGATGCTGAAGGCCGCGATCCGCGACGACGACCCGGTGCTGTTCCTGGAGAACCTCGCCCTCTACAACACCAAGGGCGAGCTGCCCGCCGCGGTCGAGGACATCGAGCCCGCCGAGATCGGGCGCGCCGCCGTGACCCGTCCGGGCACCGACATCACGATCATCGGCTACTCCCGGATGGCCCGCGTCGCCTCCGAGGTCGCCGAGACCCTCGCCGCCGAGGGCGTCTCCGCCGAGGTGGTCGACCTGCGCAGCCTGCGCCCGCTCGACCGGCAGACGGTCGTGGACTCCGTCCGCAAGACCGGCTGCGCCGTCGTGGCCGAGGACGACTGGCTCACCTACGGCATCGGCGCCGAGATCGCCGCGACGATCCAGGAGGGCGCGTTCGACTGGCTCGACGCCCCCGTCCGGCGCGTCGCGATGGCCGAGGTGCCCCTCCCCTACGCCAAGTCCCTGGAGACGGCGGCGCTGCCGTCCGCCGAGTCCCTGCTCACCGCCGTCCGCGCCACGCTCCGCGCGACCGGCCGCACCGCGCCGGGGGCGGACGCCACGTCCCCGCGACCCGCTCTGGAGCCCGTGCGATGACCGAGATCCTCATGCCCCGCCTCTCCGACACGATGGAGGAGGGCGTCATCAGCTCCTGGCAGAAGCAGCCGGGAGACGAGGTCGCGGTCGGCGACGTCATCGTCGACATCGAGACCGACAAGGCGGTCATGGAGTACGAGGCCTACGAGGCCGGCGTGCTGGAGAAGATCCTGGTCGCCGAGGGCGAGACCGCCGCGATCGGCGCCCCGATCGCGGTGATCGCCCCGGCCGGCGGCGCCCGCCCCGAGCCCGCGGCGGAACCCGCCGCCGAGCCGGAGCCGGCTCCTGCCGAGGCGAAGCAGGCTCCCGCCGCCGAGGCGGCGCCCGCGCCCGCCCCGGAGGAAGCGCCCGAGCCGGCGCCGGTCGCCACGGCCGCCCCGGCGCGCGCC
>NZ_JBEUPD010000024.1:0-137761 GCF_040492135.1 Actinomadura sp. NPDC000600 | reverse complement strand
ACGTCACGCGCCTGGTCGAGCAGGCCGCGGCCACGACCGCCTCGTCGGTCTCGGCCAACACCGACTACCTGCTGGCCGGAGACAACGTCGGCGCCGCGAAGACCGGCAAGGCCGAGAAGCTGGGAGTCAAGGTCGTCCACCAGGACGAGCTATGGCGCTGGCTGACCGAATCCGGCGTCATCTGACCCCACCACCGCCGCGGAATTCAGCTTAGGCGGCCGATGCCGCCGTAGAGCCATTTGCCGACCTGCTTGGCCGGTTTGTCTGTTTCGTCGTTTTCGGGGTTCCAGGTGTCGATGGTGACCAGGCCCGGATCGACGAGTTCGAAGCCGTCGAAGAAAAGTGCGATGTCTGACTTGTTGCGGAAGTAGATGGGGGTGGGGGTGGCCGCGTAGGCGTTCTCGATCTGGTCGACGGCCGCCGGGGCGTGCCCTTCCGTCGTCACATGCGTCGCGGCCAGGTGGCTGCCCGGCGCCAGGGCCTCGCGCAGGGGGGCCATGACGCCCTCCCGCTCCTCCAGGGTGAGGAAGTGGGTCATGGCGATCATCAGCACGCCGACCGGGGCAGTGAAGTCGATCAGGCCCGTGCTCCTCGCGTGGTCGAGGACGTCGGCGGGCCGGCGCATGTCGGCCTGGGCGACCGTGGTGAACTCGTTGGTCGCGAGGAGCGCGCGCCCGTGCACCAGGACCACGGGATCGCTGTCGACGTACACGACGCGGGCGTCCGGGACGATCTCGTGGGCTATCTCGTGGGTGTTGCCGACGGTCGGCAGCCCGGAGCCGATGTCCAGGAACTGCCGGATTCCCCGGCGCGCCATGTACCGCACGGAGCGCCGCAGGAAGGAGCGGTTCTCCTTGGCGAGCTCGCCGATCTCCGGCATGGCCCGCGCGACCCGTTCCGCGGCCTCCCGGTCGACCTGGTAGTTGTCTTTCCCGTTCAGGTAGTAGTCGTACATGCGAGCGACGCTCGGCCGAGTGAGATCGATCTCCGGTGTCGAACCACCCTCGGCCACGTGCGCCTCCGCTCAAGATCAAGTTATTGCCGAAGCGAGCCCGGCCCGCCTTCCGCAAGGCGGCCGCGTCACCCGGGACGGTCAATCGCGTCCGGTGCAGCCCCCTGCAACGGACGGGACATAACGAGACCTCATGGTCTCCGATAAGGAATATAGCGCGATTCCTTACGACGATGAGGTGCCGGACGAAACGAAAGTCCACATTCCCTCGCTGGAACCGACGTGCCGGTTGCAGGCCCGGCGCGACAGGGGGCGGGTCCTGCGTGCGCTCGACCGAGGGGTTGTCTCACACTTCGTCCAGCGAGCCGGGCAAGGCGGCTCGGAGTCGCCGGCACACCGCTTCAACTGCGACCTCGTCCGGCACTGCCCCTTCCCGGAACATCGCCATCTGCAGTGCGGGCCCGAACGCGTCGAACCGGGCCATGTCAGCCTCCGTCGCGGGCTGCACCACGAAATGCAGGTGACCCGGCACGGCATTCGCATGGGACCAGAGGCATACATAGACCTGCGCCGGCTGGACGACCTTGGTCACCGCTGTGGCCACCCGCTGAAGCAACGGCCCCAGAGCCGCGCTCTCGACATCGTTCAGCTCGGCGACATGGACGATGTGCCGCACCGGCTTGACCACCAGCGTTCCCAGTCCGAGCGGGCCCACCGAGTGCTCAACCACCCAACCCGACCACTCCGCCAGACGGCCTCCCGGAAGAGGACGGACCCCAGCAAGAAGATCGCACGCGAGACATCCGGCGACAGGTCCCATAGGGCGCAATCCTCCAAGGTTTGCCGCCGACGAGGCCGCGGTTTGTACGCGATGGTCAGGTGAGGGCGCGCCAGGCTTGGGAGAGGGTTCGGCGCAACTGCTCCTCCTGCCGGGGCGACAGGTCGCCAACCATGCGCTCCTCCAGGCGGCGGACCGGCTCGGCGAGGTCGGCCAGCAGCTCGCGGCCGGCGCCGGTGAGGTGGATGGTCAGCTCCCGGCGGTTGGCGGGATTGCGCTCGCGTTCGACGAACCCGCGGCCCTCCAGGGTGCGCACGATGTCGGCCATCGACTGGGCCGAGACGAACGAGTCGCGGGCGAGCTGGGCGGTGGACAGCCCGTCGTGCCGTTCCAGGACGGTGAGGGCCGTGTACCGCAGCGCCGTGATGCCCGCCGGTCGGACGATCTCGTTCAGGCCGGAGCGCATGGCCGGTTCCAGCGGGTTGACCATGTAGAGCAGCGACATGACACTGCGAAGTGACAGGAATCCTGCCGGTAGGGGAGGGGTGACGGCGTGCGGCCGGACGGCGGAGCCGCGTGCGTGAGCGGGCTCGGAGCGGCCCGTGGCGAAGGGCCCTGACGTGGCGGGCCTCGCCATCGACGTCGACGAGCTGATCGCGATCGACGTCCACACCCACGCCGAGGTGTCCAGGGACGGGCACGCGTCGCTGAGCCCGGAACTGCTCGGGGCCTCGGAGAAGTACTTCAAGGCGCACGGGCACCGGCAGCCGACGATCGAGGAGATGGCCGCCCATTACCGGGAGCGGAGGCTGGCCGCGGTGGTGTTCACCGTGGACGCCGAGCACGCCACCGGGTGGCCGCGCATCTCCAACGAGGAGGTCGCCGAGAGCTGCGCCGAGCATCCCGACGTCCTCATCCCGTTCGCGAGCGTCGACCCGCACAAGGGAAGGGCCGGCGTGCGCGAGGCCCGCCGCCTGGTCGAGGAGCACGGTGTGCGCGGGTTCAAGTTCCACCCGAGCATCCAGGGCTTCGCCCCCGACGACCCGCTCGCCTACCCGCTGTACGAGGCGATCGAGGAACTGGGCGTCCCGGCGCTGTTCCACACCGGTCAGACCGGCATCGGCGCGGGAGTGCCGGGCGGCGGCGGCATCCGGCTCAAGTACTCGAATCCGATGCTGGTCGACGACGTCGCGGTGGACTTCCCCGACCTGCGGATCATCCTCGCGCACCCCTCGTTCCCCTGGCAGGACGAGGCCCTGGCGGTCGCCACGCACAAGCCCTACGTGTACATCGACCTGTCGGGCTGGTCGCCGAAGTACTTCCCGCCGCAACTCGTCCGCTATGCCAACACCCTTCTCAAGGACAAGGTGCTGTTCGGCTCCGACTACCCCGTCATCACCCCGGACCGCTGGCTCTCCGACTTCGGCGCGCTCGAGATCAAGCCGGAGGTACGACCCAAGATCCTCAAGGAGAACGCCGCCCGCCTGCTCGGCCTCAGCGCCGGCGAGGAGCACTGATGACCACCGCCAGCGGGCTGGACGGGACAAGGACGCGTGGCGGTGACTCGGCCATAGCTCCCGTCCGTGGCCGAGGTCCGGATAGGGGGACGAGATGCTGAACCTGGGAACGGGCTCGTGGCCCATGCGCAGGGCGCGGCGCGCACCGGAGCGGGTCGCGCTGCGCTACCGGGACCGGGAGATCACCTTCGGCGAGGTCGCCGAACGGTCGACCCGGCTGGCGCACGCCCTCGCGGAAAGGGGCGTCGAGAAAGGCGCCCGCGTCGCCTACCTCGGCCACAACCATCCCGCGTTCGTCGAGTCGATGTTCGCGGCCCACCTGCTGGGCGCGGTCTTCGTGCCGCTGAACTTCCGGCTCGCCGCCCCCGAACTCGACTACATGCTGGGGCAGTCCGGGACCGAGATGCTGATCCACGCGCCCGAGTGCGACGCGGCGCTCGGCGGACTGGAGTCGTACACGGGAGCCAGGGTGCCGCTGGCCTCGGAGTACGAGGGCCTCCTCGCCGGCGGAGCGACCGAGCCCATCGACATCCCGCTCGGGCTCGACGACCCGGCGCTCATCCTCTACACCTCGGGCACGACCGGCCGGCCGAAGGGAGCCGTCCTCACCCACGGCAACCTGGCGTTCAACACCTTCAACATGTTCGTCGACGTGGACATCCGCGAGGACGAGGTCGCGCTCGTGGCCGCGCCCCTCTTCCATGTGGCGGCCCTGAACCAGCTGCTGCTGCCGACCTTCATGAAGGGCGGCACGTCGCTGCTGATGGAGGGCTGGGACGTCGACGGCTGCTTCGACGCGATCGAGCAGCACGGCGTCACGTGGGTCTTCGGCGTCGCGGCGATGTTCGCGGGGCTGGCCCAGTCGCCGCGTTGGGCCGCGGCCGACCTGTCCTCGCTGCGCCACGTCATGTCGGGCGGCGCGCCGATCCCCACGCCGCTGATCCGCGCGTACCAGGAGCGCGGCATCGTGTTCTGCCAAGGCTACGGCCTGACCGAGACGGCACCGGGTGCCACCTTCCTCGGCGCCGAAGGCAGCATCGAGAAGGCCGGTTCCGCGGGCACACCGTGCTTCTTCGCCGACGTCAAGGTCGTCCGCCCGGACCTGTCCGAGGCCGGTCCCGGCGAACCGGGCGAAGTTCTGATCAGCGGGCCGAGCGTCACCCCCGGCTACTGGGACGACCCCGGGGCGACCGCGGCCGCGTTCACCGCCGACGGCTGGTTCCGCTCCGGCGACGTGGCCTTCCGCGACGAGGACGGCCACCTCACGATCGTGGACCGGCTCAAGGACATGTACATCTCCGGCGGTGAGAACGTCTACCCCGCCCAGGTCGAAGCGGTCGCCGCCGGCCATCCGGCCGTCGCGGAGTGCGCGGTGGTCGGCGTCCCGGACGAGAAGTGGGGCGAGGCCGGAGCCGCCTTCGTCGTCGTCCGCCCGGGGGCGTCGCTCGTGCCCGACGAGTTCCGCGCCTTCCTGCGCGAGCGCCTGGCCTCCTTCAAGGTGCCGTCCCACGTGCACCTGGTCGAGCAGCTGCCGCGCACAGGCTCCGGCAAGGTGAGGAAGTCCACCCTGCGAGCCCGGTACGCGACCGCTTCCCGTCCACCGACCTCGTGAACCTGTGGGGATCCGCCCGCTGAGAACGGGATACTCCAAGGGTGGGATCGGACGTGTTTCCGGACGAGCTGCGGGCGGCGGGGGTGACGCCCCGCGAGCTGGAGATCTTCTGGCTCGTCGGGGACCGCCTGCACAACCGGGAGATCGCCGACGCCCTGCACGTGTCGGAACGGACCGTGGAGAGCCACGTGTCGGCCCTCCTCCGCAAGCTCGGTGGCGCGGACCGGCAGGCCTCCCCGAACCGGCAGGTCCTGGTCGAGGCGGCGGAGCGGCTGAAGGCGCTCCGGGACGCCGCGCCCCGGCCCAAGCCGATCTCCTCGTTCGTCGGGCGGGACAAGGAGATCGACGACCTGCGCCGGCTCGTCGGCGCCAACCGGCTGGTGACGCTGACGGGGCCCGCCGGGACCGGCAAGACCCGGCTGGCGCTGCGACTGGCGGACCTGGTGACCGCCCTGCCGCCCGCCGTCCTGGTCGACCTCGCCCGCGTCCCGCGCGGGCAGAACGGGGAACGGGAGTTCGCCGACGCCCTCGGCCTCGTCGCCGGGGACCCGGGCCGCCCGCGCGCCCGGATTCGCGCCGCGCTCGCGAAAGGGCGGCACTGGCTCCTCGTCGACAACTGCGAGCATGTGGCCGACGGTGCGGCGGCACTCCTCGCGGACCTGCTGGCCACCACCCGCGGCCTTCATGTGCTGGCCACCAGCCACGGGCCGCTGCGGGTGGCGGGGGAGGTCGTGTACGAGATCCCGCCGCTGCCGGTCCCTGGGGAGGGGGACGATCCGGCGGCCGTGCTGAGCGCGGCGTCCGCGCGGCTGTTCGCCGACCGCGCCGCCGCGGTCTCGCCCGGCTTCGCGGTCACCTCGGACAACGCCCGGCACGTGGCGGTGATCTGCCGCCGGCTGGACGGCCTGCCGCTGGCGATCGAACTCGCGGCCGCCCGGACCCGCGTGTTCTCCGCGGCGGAGCTGCGGACCCGGCTGGACGACCGGTTCGCGGTGCTGACCGACGGGGCGCGCGGAGCACCGGCCCGGCACCGCACCCTGGAGGAGGCGCTGAACTGGAGCTACGAGCTCCTGAGCGGGGAGGAGCGGCTGCTGTTCGAACGCTGCTCGGTGTTCCCGGCGGCGTTCGACTACGACACCGCGACCCAGGTCCTCGGCTACCCGCCGCTGGGCCCGGCCGCTCTCGTCCAGGTCTTCCCGCGCCTCCTGGACCGCTCGTTGATCTCGCGGCGCCGGCAGGACCAGGCGACCGAGTACTGGCTGCTGGACAGCGTCCGCCAGTTCGCGCACCGGCGACTGGAGGCGAGCGGGGCCGCCGAACCGGCACGCGAGCAGCACGCCCGCCACCACCTGGGGCAGGGCGTGGCCGCGCTGACCGGCCTCTGCGGGCGCGACCAGGCCGCCGCGCTCCGCTGGTTCGGGCGCCACTGGGCAGACCTGCGAGCCGGGATGCGGTGGGCCCTCCAGCAGCCGGAGCCGACCCTCGCGTGGGAGTTCCTCGCGGGCATCTGCACCGGATGGGAGGTGCTCGGCGCCCGCGGCGAGCTCTTCGAATGGCTCGACGCCCTGCTCGATCGTCCGCTCCCGCAGGGCTCCCTGGGCGTCCGAGCCGCGATCACCTGCGCCTTCCTGCTCGACTACCAGGACACCGAACGGGCGCGCTCATACGCCGAACAGGCGTATGAGCGCGCCGAGAACGCCTCGGAGCACGACCGGGCGCTGGCCCTCCTCGCCCTCGGCTGGACGTCGAGGGCGGCGGCGGTGGCGCAGGGCAGCGAGTTCGACGTCCTCGAACGGGCCGTCGCCCTCTTCGAGCGGCTGGACGACGACTGGCACCGCGCTCTGGCGCTGTTCCGCCTAGGCCTGGCCGTGCCGGACACCCCGGCCGCCCTGACCCGGCTGGCGGAGGCGGCCGACCTCTTCGACCGACTCCACAACCCGGTCAAACGCTCCAATTGCCTCTTCCATATGGCCAACCTCGCGATCGAGGACCGCGTCCGTCTCGACGATGCCGCGACCTGGCTGGCCGAGGCCGGCCGGCTGGCCGGGGCCGGCGGCAACGAGCACGAGCGCCTGCACGCCGAGATCGCCCTCGCACGGCTCGACCAGGCGCGCGAGGACCACGCAGCCGCCGAACCCCGGTTCACCCGGCTGCTCACCGAGTTCCGGCAGATCGGCGACCTGCGCTGCGCGGCGCGGTGCCTCCACGGCCTCGGCGGCGCCGCGGCCTCGGCAGGCGACCACGGGCGGGCCCGGCGGCACTTCGCCGAGGCCCTCGAGATCGCCGTGGGCCTGGGCGACCGGAACGTGCTCGTGACGAGCCTGCTCCTGCTCGCCGACTCCGACCACGCGACCGGACGCCCCGACCGCGCCGCGATCCTGCTGGGCGCCGCCGAGAATCTCGCCCCGACGCCCACCGAGACCCCGGAGCCTCCGCTCCGGACCGCCCTCCGCGAATACCTAGGACCCACCGGGTTCGCCACGGCCCTTGCCACCGGCCGAAGCACCCCGCTCACCGCCCTGCACTCACTGTGAGGGAATCCGCCGCGCTCATGTAGTTCTTGTCTTTCGCGACCGTGTGCCCGAGTGGTCGAGAAATCGTCCGGTCACGGCCCCGTGAGGCGGCCGAGGCACAGGACATAGCCTTTGCCGCCGACCTCGCCCTTCCAGAAGGCGCTCGTGGCACCCGGGAAGGGACGGCAGATGGTGCTCGAGCCGACGGAGAACTGAACCTGCGTCTTGTTCTCGACCTTGCCCACCACCTTGAACGCGGCGTTGGAGTCGGTGCACCTCACGACCTTGACGCTGTCGCCGTCCCGGGCGACGCAGTCCCCGGCCTTGGCCGCGTCAGGTGCGTTCTTGGTGGCAATCCGGACGAGCACGAGAGCACCGATGATCGCGAGGAGGAGCACCATCCCGGCGATGCGCTTTGCGGCCCTTCCCTTGCGTGCGCGCGGCGGAACCGGCGGCTGGTGCTGATACGGCTGACCAGAGGTCGGGTACGGAGTCGGAGGGTTCGCCATCACGGCCACTTTCATCGGAGTCGTCAGGTGAGCTTCGAGGGCTCGTCCTCGATCGGACGGCCGTAGGTCACGGCGTCGAGGACGGCCGGGGGAGCGGTGGCGCGGAAGGCGGCATCAGGGCGTGCGCCGAGCGCGCCGTTGACGGTCGAGAACGCGATGCGCAAGGCCGCGAACACCGTGATCGCGAAGATCTCGGGATCGTCCCAACCGGCGTCGCGCAACTCCTGGACGTCTTCCCCCGCGGTGGCGTGGGGGCTGCCGGCGACCTTCCGCACCCAGCCGGCCATGGCCCGCTCCCGGGCGGTCAGCCCGGTGTCGGTGCCGCGGAGCACGGCGGCGGCCGTGCCCGCATCGCTCGCCTCCGCCAGCCGGGAGCCCCAGGCCAGCGAGCAGTACGAGTCGCCGGCGGCCGACGCGCACGCCGCGACGAGGACGCCCCGTTCCCGGAAGCTCAGCCCGGCCGCCGTGCCGGCCTCCCGGAGCAGCTCGAAGAGCCCGGCGACGAGGTCGGGCCGGTAGGCCCACAGCCTGGAGGTGTTCATGACGTGGCCGGTGTCGGCGACGTCCTCGTCGAACATGCGCCGCGCCTCGTCGGTCGGAGGAGGGGCGGCGAGGAAGCCGATCTCCTTCATCAGTGTTCCGCCGCGAAGGTGACCGGCCGCCCCTGCTCCTTCCACGCGGCCAGCCCGCCGTCGAGATGCGCGACGTCGGTGTAGCCGAGTGCCTGCAGCGTCTGCGCGGCCAGCGCCGACCTGCCGCCGGAGGCGCAGTAGAGGATCGTCCGCGCGGAGGGGACGAACTCCTCGCGGTGATACGGGCTGGCCGGGTCCGCCCAGAACTCCAGCATTCCGCGGGGCGCCGCCACCGCCCCCGGAATGGCGCCCTCGCGGCGGACCTCGTCGGGCTCGCGGAGATCGACCAGCGTCACCCCGCCGCCCTCCAGCGCGTCGGCGACCTCTGGCACCGACATGTTGCGCACCTCGTCCCGTGCACGGGCCACCAGATGCCGGACGGAACCGCTCATCGCCTCACCTCGAACTCTCGGGTGTCCATGCCTTCCATCTGACAGGGGTCCGGCACGAGGCGCATCCGTGCTCAGTACGGAGACGGCTTCCGTGGAGCGCCGCCATGCGCATCCCCGTCCGACCTACGGGATCAGGCGACGGCTTGCTCGATCGCTTCGCCGGTCGTTGGTGTCGGGGGACGGTTCGGGGCGGCGGGTGAACCTGAGAGCGGCCACGATGGTGAGGGCGATCCCGATGGCCGCGGCGAACACCGCGGTCCGCAGTCCGTCGGCGGTGGCCGCGCGCAGGGCGGGTCCGGTGACGCCTTCGGCGGGGGAGTTGGCGATGGCGACCAGGACGGCGAGGCCGACGGCACCGCCGACCTGCTGGGTCGTGGAGGCCACCGCGGAGGCGATGCCCTGCTGGTGGCTCGGGGTGGCGGCGGTGGCCGCGCCGAACATCAGGGTGTAGCCCGCGCCCTGCCCGACGCCCAGCACGATCAGGCCGGGCAGCAGGCTCAGGTAGGAACTGCCGGTGCCGAGGCTCGCGCCCAGGATGAGGGTGCCGGTGCCGCCCACGGCCAGGCTCGCCAGCATCGCGGTGCGCGGGCCGCGGGCCGTCGCCAGACGCCCGGCGATCTGGGATCCGGCGACGATGGCGGCCATCGGGACCAGGAAGGCCAGCCCGGTGTGCAGCGCGTCGTATCCGCGCACGGCTTGGAAGTGGACGCTCAGGAAGTACAGCAGGGTGCCGAACGTGCCCATGTACAGGAACGTGACCAGTGCCCCGGTGGACAGGTCGCGGCCGCGTAGCAGCCGCAGCGGCAGCAGCGGGTCGGTGCTGCGGGCCTCGATCGCGGCGAACGCCCCCAGCAGCGCCGCGCCGAGCCCCGCCGCACCCACCACGGACGGCGCGTCCCAGCCGGACTCGGGCCCCTGGACGAGGGCGAACACCACCAGGGTCGTCCCGGCCGTGGCGGTCAGCGCGCCGGCCACGTCGAACCCGCGGCCGGCCCGCCGGGCGGTGCCGCGCGGGACCAGCGGCAGCGCCAGCAGCGCCGCCGCGGCGGCCAGCGGCACGTTGACGTAGAACACGGCGGCCCAGCCGAACGCCTGGGTGAGCACGCCCCCGAGCAGCGAGCCCAGGATCATGCCGCTGCCGCCGGCGGTGCCCCACACCGCGAAGGCGCGGTTGCGTTCGCGTCCCTCGGCGAACCCCGTGGACACCAGCGTCAGCGTGGCGGGGAACAGCAGCGCCCCGCCCATGCCCTGCACCGCTCGCGCCGCCACCAGCGGCACCGGGGAGCCGGCCAGCCCGCCCGCCAGCGACGCCGCCGCGTACAGCGCCAGCCCGGCCACGAAGACGCGGCGCGGACCGAACAGGTCGACGGCGCGGCCGCCCAGCAGCAGGAACCCGCCGAAGGCCACCGCGTAGGCGCTGACCGCCCATTGCAGGGTCTGCGCCGAGAAGGCCAGCTCAGAGCCGATCTCCGGCAGCGCCACGTACACGATGTTGTAGTCCAGGGAAACGATCAGCTGGGCGAACGCCAGCAGTGCCAGTGCCGCGGCCGGTCGCCGGAAGCGCGCCGGTCCGTTCCGGCCGGCTGCCGTTCGGAGGTCGTTCTCACGCGTCATGACCATCACGCTAGGAACCCGATAGACCTTGGATCGGGTGCATTTCGAGACTGGAATCACGGGTCAATCCGGGGAAACCGATCGCGGGCGCGGTCCTGGTCCCCCGATGGCCGGAGAGGCCGGCTCGGGATTGGACCTCCCGGCGTCCGGCGGCCCCTTGCCTCCGGTGGACCGCTGGCCGGATCGCGCCATTGACCTGGCATATCGCCAAATAACACGAATGTAACAATCCAAGCCAATGGCGCAAAAAGGGCGAGTGGTTCGCCATGGTGGGCTACGTTCGGCAGCGCAAAAGTGAGCTGCGTCACAGTGATCAAGCGCGGATCGGCGGGACGCGGACGCTGCCGGCGACGGGAGGCGTGATGGCGCGGCGAGCACGTTCGGTCCGGACGAGAATCGTCACCCTCCTCGTCCCCCCGATCATCGCGCTGGTCGCCCTGTGGGCCTTCGCGGCGGCCACCACGCTCGGGGACGCCCTGCGGCAGGCGCGGTCGCGGACCTTCACCGAGAAGGTCGTCCGGCCGACCGACGCGATGATCGACACGCTGCAGGACGAGCGGCGCATGTCGCTGTCTTACCTCGGGGACGACTCCACCATCGGCCGGTCGGGCTTCGACGCCCAGCGGGCGAAGACGGACCGGACCCGGGCGGCGTTCCGCAGGTCGGCCGCGGACCCGTCCATCCGCGGCGCGGCCACCCCCGAGACCCGGCGGCGGATGGTCGATCTGGCCGCCTCCCTGAGCGACCTGGAGAGCGTCCGCGACTCGGTCGACCGGCGGCAGATCAACCGCGCGCAGGCCCTGGCCCGCTACACCGGGTTCATCGACCAGGCGGCCGAGATCTACGACGAGACCCGCTCGTCCGACGAGCGCATCCTGCGCGACACGCGGGTCCTCGACCTCCTGGAGCGGGCGAGGGAGAGCCTGTCGCGGGAGGACGCGCTGATCACCGGCGCGCTGACGGCGGGAAGGCTGAGCGAGGACGAGCACCGGTGGCTGGTGGAACTGGCCGGGACCCGGCGCTTCCTCTACGGCGACTCGACCGGTGCCCTGGCCGACGGCGACCGCCGGCGGTACGAGGCGATCATCGCCGGGCCCGAGTTCAGCCTGTTCCAGCAGCTGGAGAGCCGGCTGATCCAGGTGGGCCCCACCGAGGGGCGTCCGCCGGTGGACGTCGGAGCCTGGCACACCTCCACGGAGGCGGTGGACATCCAGCTGGCCGAGCTCTCGTCCCGGATCCGCACGGCCACCGCGGCGCGGGCGGCCGACAAGGCGGACTCGGTGCTGCTCCGCCTCGCGCTCGCCGGCGGCGTCGGGCTCCTCGCCGTGGTGGCCGCCATCGTCATCGCGGTCCGGATGGGGCACCGGCTGATCCGGGAGAGCCGCGGCATCGCCGACGCGGTCGCCGCCTTCACCCGGGACCGGATCCCGGCGATCAGCGAGCGGGCCCGCCGCGGGGAGCCCGTGCCCGGGGAGGACCCCGGGCCGGCGACCGAGTTCGCCGTCACCGAGATCGGCAGGATCGACGCCGCGTTCACCGAGGCGCGCATGGCCGTCGTCCGTGCGTCGGAGAGCGAGGCGGCCGCGCACAAGCGCATCAACGACGTCTTCCTCACCCTCGCGCGGCGGAACCAGTCCCTGCTGCAGCGCCTCCTCGGCCTCCTGGAAGGGATGGAGCGCGACACCGAGGACCCGGACGCCCTGGCGGCCCTCTTCGAGCTCGACCACCTGGCGACCCGGATGCGCCGGCACGCGGAGGGCCTGGTCATCCTGTCCGGACGGCCGTCCGGGCGGAGCTGGCGCCACCCGGTCCGGCTGATGGACGTCGCGCGCGCGGCGGCGTCGGAGGTGGCGGACTACACCCGGGTCGAGGTCGTGCCGATGGGACGCACGGCCCTGTCCGGCCGCGCCGTCGCCGACACCATCCACCTGCTGGCCGAACTGATCGAGAACGCCGCCGTGTTCTCCCCGCCCACCACCAGGATCCGGGTGACCGGCGGGGAGGCCGCGCACGGTTTCGCGATCGAGGTCGAGGACCGCGGGCTCGGGCTCTCCGCCGAGGAACTGGAGCGGCTGAACGGGCTGCTCGCCACCGATCCCGAGCTCGACTTCGACGACTCGGTCCGGCTGGGGCTGTTCGTCGTGGCGCGGCTCGCGGCCCGGCACGGCATCAGGGTGGTCCTGCGCTCCTCGCCCTACGGGGGCGTCGTCGCGATCGTGCTCATCCCCCACGAGCTCGTCGTCGAACTGCCCGCCATGGGGGAGGGGAGCGCCGAGGACGGCTCCGGCGAGCACAGGTCGCTGGTCGCCGTGTCCGGCATGGCGGAGACGGCCGGGGAGGGGCATCGGACCCGGTCTGCTCCCGGCCCGGTCCCGGCCGTCGAGGGGGCGCCCGCCCCGGACCCGCTCGCCCTGGAGGGAGGCCGCGAGGAGAGCGGCGCGGAGACCGGGCAGCAGGCCGAGGGCGAGCACGGACTGCCCAGGCGGCAGCGCCAGCGGAGCCTCGCCCCGCAGCTCCGCGAGGCACCGCCCGAACCGGGCGGCGCCGCACCGGTCGACCGGCCCCCGGAGGCCGCCGGGCACCTGCTGGCGGAGATGCAGAGCGGCTGGCGGCGCGGCCGGGCGGAAGCCGGCGGCGACGCCGGCCCGGCCGTCCCCGGGAGCCAGCCGCCGCCCGGCTCCGGCGGTGAGTAATGCCCGGGGAACCGGACGAACTGTGGGTCGACGAGCAGGCCGGGCCCGTCGTCCGCCCCTTCGCGGTGGCGAGGGGCAGGACACGGCAGCGGGGCGCCGCGCTGGACCTCATCGCGGTGGTCGTCACCGCCGAGGTGCCGATGCCGGACCCCCGGACGCTCGGACCGGAGGACGAGCAGATCCTCGAACGCTGCCTGCGGCCCCGGACCGTCGTCGACCTGGCGGCGGACCTGCGGCTGCCGGTCGGGGTCGTCCGCGTGCTGCTGAGCGACCTGCTGGACCGCGGGCTGGTGACCGTACAGCGGCCGGCGGCGCCCCGGACGGGGCCCGCCGACCGGCGTCTTCTGGAGGAAGTGATCAATGGTCTCCGTGCGCTGTGACTTGCCGCGGGTCAAGGCCCTGCTGGCGAGCGCCGTGCTGCTGGCGACGCTGGGGACCGCCGGATGCGGCGACTCGGACGGCCTGCTCGCGTCGAGCGCGCCGGGAGTGACCCGCGAGCCCTGCCCGCACGCGGTCAACGAGGCGCACGGCTGCATCTACCTCGGCACCCTGTCGGATCTGAGCGACGGGCCCTTCAAGGCGCTGGGGGTCCCGGTCACCCGGGCGCAGCGCGCCTTCTGGGACCGCGTGAACCGGCAGGGAGGCATCGCCGGCTACGACATCGACGTGGTCACCTACGTCCGCGACAACCACTACGACCCGCGGGTGCAGGCCAGGGCCTACAACGAGATCAAGGGCAAGGTGCTCGCGCTGGCGCAGACGCTCGGATCGCCGGTGACGGACGCGATCCTCGGCTCCCTGCGGGCGGACGCGATGGTCGCGCTGCCCGTGTCCTGGACGTCGAAGTGGGAGTTCGAGGACAACATCCTGGAGTCGGGAGCCTCGTACTGCTTCGAGGCGATGAACGGCGTCGACTACGGCGCCGACCACCTCAGGGCCAAGAGCGTCATGGCGGTCCACTACGCCGGGGACTACGGCGACGACGCGGCCGCCGGGGCGAGGATCGCCGCCGCGGCGCGCGGGCTCTCCTTCACCGACGTGCCGACCGCCCAGGGGCAGCCCGGCAAGAGCAGCGCGGAACAGGAGGAGGCCGTGCGGGCCATCCTCGGGAAGAAGCCCGACCTCGTCGTCCTCACCACGAGCCCCGTCGACGCGGCGACCATCATCGGCAAGACCGTCCGGGGCGGCTACACGGGGCATTTCATCGGCGACAACCCCACGTGGTCGAAGGGCCTGCTGCAGAGCCCCGCGATCGACGCGATGAAGGAGCGGTACATCCAGGTCGCACCGTGGAAGCCGTTCGCGACCGATTCGCCCGGCCACGCCGCGATGCGGCAGGCGGTCGGCAGGGTCGAACCGGACGACGCCTACACCACCGGATGGGTCCTGTCCTACCCGCTGAAGGCCGCCCTTCAGCGGGCGATCGAGGACAAGGACCTGAGCCGCGAGGGGCTGCTGAAGGCCGTGCGCTCCATCAGGTTCGTCGACTACGAGGGCATCCTGCCCGCCGAGGCCGGGAACTCCTCCGGCTCCCCGAACTCCTCGGCGTTCCGGCAGACGGTGCTCGGCAGGCCGGACCAGCACGAGTTCACCGGCATCAAGGTGATGACGGACTTCGCGGCAGGCCCGACCGCCCGGAGCTACCAGCTGAACGCCCCCTGCTACACCACCGGCTGACGGGCGCCCTTCTCCCCGGTCCGAGCAGGGGGCGCAAGGGCCCGGCGAACCGCCGCCGCGTCTGGGAGAATCCACCGGTCTCACCGCCGATCCGTGCGAACGGGGCGGTGCGCACCGGCATCTCACTCCACGGACGATCATGCGGTCCGCGGAGGGCGCGGGACGGGGAGAGAGGGTGGGGCGGGCATGGAGCCGCTGCGGTCCGGTGATCCACGGCGGGTCGGCGGCCACCGGCTGCTGGGCAGGCTCGGCACCGGCGGCATGGGCCAGGTGTTCCTGGGGCGTTCGCCCGGCGGGACGCTGGTGGCGGTCAAGCTCGTCCATCCGCAACTGGTCGAGGATCCCGACTTCCGGGCGCGTTTCCGGCGCGAGGTCGATGCCGCCCGGGCCGTGAGCGGCGCCTTCACCGCGCCCGTCGTCGACGCCGATCCCGACGCCGCCCTGCCGTGGCTGGCGACCGCGTACCTGCCGGGCGTCCCGCTGGACCTGGCGGGAACGCTGCCGGCCCCCGCCGCCGTCGCGCTGGGCGCCGGGCTCGCCGAGGCGCTGGTGTCGATCCACCGCGCCGGCGTCGTGCACCGCGACCTCAAACCGTCCAACGTCATCCTGGGGATCGACGGGCCCAAGGTGATCGACTTCGGCATCGCCCACGCCGCGGACGCCGCCGCCGTCACCCAGGCGGGCTTCGCCGTCGGGTCCCCGGGCTTCATGGCGCCGGAGCAGGCCCGCGGAGCGCCGACGGGGCCGGCCGCCGACGTCTTCTCCCTCGGCGCGGTGCTGGTCTTCGCCGCGACGGGCGCCGGCCCCTACGGGCAGGGACCGCCCCACGTGCTGATCTACCGCGCCGTGCACGAGCGGCCGCGTCTCGGCGCCGTCACCGACCCGGCTCTGCGGGCCGTCGTCGAGGCCTGCCTGGACCCCGACCCGTACAGGCGGCCGACCCCGGACCGGCTGCTCCATCAGCTCGCACCCCTCGTGCCGCAGAGCACCGACCTGCACGGTGTCGGCTGGCTGCCGGACGCCGTAGCCGCTCGCGTCCTCCAGGCCGGAACGGACGTGCCCGACCTCCCGCGCACGGTGCCCGCGTCGGGCGGGGAGCCGGGGCGGCGGCGGTTCCTGCTCCTGGGCGGGGCGGCCGCCGGCGTCGTGCTGGGCACCGGGGGAGTCGTGGCGCTGGTCCGGGCACTCCAGGAGCCTTCGGACGGGCCCGGCGCGCGGACGCCGACCGTGCCGTCCGCCGCGTCCTCCGTGCCGGCCGCGCCCGCTCCCATGCGAGACGGCAAGGTGCTGTGGAAGCGCTTCTCCGGCGACGAATACCTCGTCTCCACACCGGCGGTGGCAGGCGGACAGGTCTTCGTGGGCAGCGAGAAAGGGGGCCTGCTGGCATTCGACGCCAAGTCCGGCAAACCGCGGTGGAAGTACCGGACCGCACGGCGGATCGTCACCGGTCCCGCCGTCGCGTCGGGCCTCGTCTACGCGCTTTCCCAGGATGGCGTCCTGCACGCGGTCGATGCCCGCACGGGCAGGCTCAGATGGCAGCGTACGGTCGGGGGCACCCAAGCGGACCCCCTAGTCGCCGGGGGGCTGGTTTACTGCGGCGGCGACGCCCTCCAAGCGCTCGACGCGTCCGGGGGCGCCGTCCGATGGCGGCGCGGCGGGGCCGATCGGACCCCCGCCGTCGCCGACGGGGCCGTATACGCTCCCGGCCGTAAGAGCCTCACCGCCTACGACGCGTCCACCGGCCGGCCCCGATGGACGTACCCGTCCCCCCAGGGCGTCCAGGACACCGCGGCGGCGAACGGCATGGTCTGCTTCGCCGACTTCCAGGGCGAGAAGGTCCACGCGGTCGCCGCCCGTACCGGCAAGCGGCGCTGGACGTTCGACATGGGCGAGACCGCCACCTCCCGCCCGGTCGTGACCGACCGCCTGGTGTACGTGTGCGACTACGGCGGGAAGGTCTCCGCTCTGGATCCCGCCACGGGGACGATGCGCTGGCAGGTCCAACTGGACGGGCAGATCCACGAGAACCCCGTCCTGACCGGCGGCGTCCTGTACGTCCCGAGCGGGGTCTATTCGGACGGATGCGTGTACGCGGTCGAGGCCGCCACCGGCCGCAAGGTGTGGCGGTTCCAGACCGACGAGGGCATCGAGTCCGGTGTGGCCGTCGGAGACGGGATCATCTACGCCGGCTGCAAGGACGGGTACCTGTACGCTCTCGACGCGCGCGGTGGATCAAGCACCGCGACCGGCTGAGAGACGGAGAACCGATGTCCGCGACACGTCCGGGAGACCCGCGGCAGGTGGGGCCCTACCGCGTCGTGGCCAGGCTGGGCGCGGGCGGCATGGGGCAGGTCTTCCTCGGCCGCTCGCCCGCCGGCCGGACGGTCGCCATCAAGATCATTCATCCGGCCATGGCGGAGGACGGCGACTTCCGGGCCCGGTTCCGGCGCGAGATCACGGCGGCCCGCGCGGTCAGCGGCGTCCACACCGCCCCGGTGGTGGACGCCGACCCCGACGCCTCGCCGCCGTGGCTCGCCACGACGTTCCTGCGCGGGCTCTCCCTGGAGGACGCCGTCGCGGCGCACGGGCCGCTGCCGCCCCCCGCGGTCCGCGCGCTCGGCGCCGGGCTCGCCGAGGCGCTGGTGTCGATCCACCGCGCCGGGATCGTGCACCGCGACCTCAAACCGTCCAACGTGATGCTCACGCCCGAGGGCCCGCGCGTCATCGACTTCGGCATCGCCCGCCCGAGCGAGGCCACCGCGCTGACGCGGACCGGCGTGGCCCTCGGCACCCCCGCCTACATGTCCCCCGAGCAGGCCGCCGGCGAGGCGGTCGGGCCGCCGTCGGACGTGTTCTCGTTCGGCGCCGTCCTGACCTACGCCGCCACCGGTGCCGGCCCGTTCGGACGGGGCGCCGTCCACGAGCTGGTGTACCGCGTCATGCACCTGCCGCCCTACCTGGACGGCGTCGCCGATCCCGGTCTCCGCGCGCTGATCGCGGCATGCATGGACAAGGATCCTGCCCGCAGGCCGGGTGCCGACTGGCTGCTGGCGCAGCTGTCCGACGACCCGGCCGCCGCCGCGCAGGGCACGCAATGGCTCCCGCCGCCCGTCGCGCACGACGTCGCCCGGCGGGGCGAGCCCGCCGCCCCCCGCGCCCCGGGCCGTCGCGTCTTCCTGGCCCTCGGCGCGGGCGGCGTCCTGGCGGCCCTGGCCGCCGGCGGGACCGGCGCCTTCCTCCTGCGACGGGACGACTCCCCGGTCCGCTGGACGTTCGAGCTGCCCGACAGCACGTACATCAGGACGCGGCTCGTCGCGTCGGGCCGGACCGTGTACGCGTTCGGCTCCGCCGGGCTGGCCGGCCGCACGTTCGCGCTCGACGCCCGGACCGGGAAGCAGAGGTGGCAGGCCGACTTCACGGCGGCCCGCGAGTCGTCACCGGCCCTGCTCGGCGGCCGGGGCTTCCTCTACGACTCCACGGGCCGGGAGGCCGTGGTCGGGTTCGACGAGGCGACCGGCAAGACCCTCTGGACCCAGCCGCTGAAGACCTTCGGACTCGCGCCCGCCCTCGTCGCCGCGTCCGGGGTCGTCTGCCTCACCGGCAGCAGCGGCACCGGGGAGTACGGGCTGTACGGGTACGACGCCGTGAGCGGCCGGCCGCGCTGGCAGTACCGCGTGGACGGCCTGCTCCAGACCCAGGCGGTGCTCTCGGGCGGCATGTGCTGCTTCGGCACGGGGAAGGGCTTCGTCTACGGGATCGACCTCGTCACCGGCAACGCGCGCTGGCAGGTGCGGACGGGCGCCGGCTCCAGCACGACGCCGATGGCGGCGGGCGGCGTGGTGGTGGTCATCACCGAGGACGGCTCCGTCCTCGGCCTCGACGCGGCGACCGGCCGGAAGCGGTGGAGCGTCGCCCTCGGCGGCGCCGCGGCGTCCGAGCTTGGGAAGGGAGCCCCGGCGGGAGTCGCCGGCGGCACCGTGTTCGTCGGCGGCCAGGACGGGACCCTCTACGCCATCGATCCGGCGTCCGGGCGCCTGCGGTGGAAGCGCTCCGTCACTGGCGCGGCCGGCAATGAGGGGTCGCGCGACTTCCTGGTCCCCGCGGTGGGCGGAGGGCTCGCGGTGGTCACCGACAACGACGGCCGGATCGTCGCCCTGGACGCCGCCACAGGCACGCCCCGCTGGGAGCGCGAAGTCGGCCAGGGGCAACGCGAACGACCGCTGATCCTGGGATCGCTGGTGTACTACGGCGCCGTCGACGGCCTGTCGGTGCTTGATCTGCCGACAGGCCGCCTACGTCGCCGCTTCGATTTCGAGGACGTCCTTCGCACGGTGGGTACGGCGCAGTACTACACCGCGATGGGCGGCACGGTGTACTGCGTCGTGGACGGTGCCGTCGTCCAGGCGATCCGCTCCGAGCCGTGACGCCGCCGAAAGGGGAGTGCGGTCAGTTGTAGGGGAGGGTGACGACGGACTTGTCGCCGGTGCCGAGGGTGGTCGGGTTGGTGCCGATGGCGTTCCAGACCTCGATCCTTACGGTGCCGCCGTCCAGGTCGCCTAGAGACCCGGTCGCCGACTCCAGGCCGGTGCGCTGGGTGTAGTGCTCGTAGCCGGGTACCGGGTCGGTGGCGAAGTAGTGGTAGGTCTCCACCCTGTCCCAGGTCCCGTCACCGGTGCGGTCGTAGGAGATCCGCACCTGGGGGCCGTTCCCCACCGCGGTGCCGGCGTCGACCGCGAGATCCAGGGCGGTGGCGCCGCCGTTGTACTTGAGGGTCACCCCCTCGGCGGTGAAGGTCACCGGGTCGGTCGGCGTCCCGTCGTGGGTCTGCCCGCCGGCGGACGCGAGGGTGGCGGTGCCGGTCGTGCCGGGGGCCGGCAGCACGCTCCCGTCGCTCTGCGGGTACAGGGTCGGCTTCCAGGGCGTCCCCGTGGGCGTGACCGTCGGCGTGATCGTCGGCGTGGGCGTCCCGCCGTCGTCGCCGCCTCCGGTCGCACTGCCGCCGCTCCATTCGTTCGCGCCGGAGGCGACGGTCTTGCCGGGGGGCACGGCGAGGGTCGTGCCGTCGGAGAAGTGGACGGTGAGGTCCGTCGAAGTGATGTTGGAGGCGACGTACGTCCGTTCGCCGTTCTTGGTGAAGACGCTGCTCAGCGGGCTGTCCGCGGTGACGCTCGTGTCGACGTGCCCCAGCGCGGCCAGGTTGCGGATCCAGTGGAAGGTGTGCGCCTTGCTCTCACCCTCCTCGGACGTGAAGCCGCTGTTCGCGCGGAAGTCGGCCAGTGCCCTGTCCCCGTCGCCGAGCGCGAGGAACTCGTACCAGATGTCGGTCCAGGAGAGAGGCTGGGTGGCTCCGCTGTTGGTCAGCATGTCCTTGTAGTCGGTGAGCACGTAGTCGTGGTCGTATCCGAGGTACAGGTGGCCGCCGGTGACGGGCAGCAGGTTGATGCCCTGGATCTTGGCGGGATCGGCGGAGAACCAGGTGGAGTACGCCGCGCCGTCGCTCCACACCATGCCGACCTCGTTGTGCGGGAAGTCGCGGGGGAAGACCTGGTCCTTGGTGTCGAACCAGTAGTCCTGGATCGCCGCCGCCTGCGTCGTGTACATGTAGATGCCCGCGTCGCGGACGGCCTTGTTCCCGGTGGCCTGGCCCCATTGGATCAGGGCGTTGTCGAAGTTCATGCCCTCCGACGACGACTCCTGGTTGTTGCCGGCCGCGAACGACCCGTGCCCCGACGCCCAGTCGTGGCCGCCGTAGATGTCGAAGTCCCGCAGGTAGGGGAACCGGGTGTCGGCGCGGTCGTAGTTGTTCGCGTCGCGGATCAGCAGGTCGACCATTCCGCCGTACCGGTCCTCGGACGCCCACTGGGGGTCGAACTTGGCCAGGGTGGCCGCGGCGGCGATGTAGTAGCCGTAGTGGAAGTGGTGGTCGTTGAGCTCCTGGTCCGACCCGTAGGAGGCCGGGTAGCCGATGAGGGTGCCCCAGTTCCGGTCGTAGTAGAAGAGGTGCGCCGTCTTCCCCGGCGAGGCGGTGAACCAGTCGGTGAGCTTGGACCTGATCGCCGACAGGGCGGCGTCGCGTACCGCCGTGTTCCCGGTCTGGTCGGCGATCTCCGCGAGGCGGGCGGCGCGCCCCAGGCCCTTGCCGGTCCAGTACGTGTCGTCGCTGACCTGCTTGGTCGGGTCGGACTTCTCGGCGGCGAGGTAGTTCTGCAGCGTGGTCGCGTCGGATCCGCCGGAGTCCGCGACCGCGGGCACCTCCGGGAGCACCCCGTGGAAGACCATCGAGGTGGTGAAGGACTCGATCCCGGTGAGCACCTTGAGGGCGCCGCGCGGCGAGACGTACGCCTGCGGCAGCGGGGTGCCCGACGCCAGGTACCGCCACTGGTGGGGGAGCAGCGCCGCGACCGTGCCCGTGCCGCCGCCTTCCATGGCGGTGGTGGTGTAGGTGTAGGTCGTCGTCACGGTGCTCTTCGCCTCGTCGTACCGGTAGGAGGCCTTGGTGCCGGTGACGTGGTCGTATGCGGACTTTCCGTAGGTCGTGGCCAGGCTCTTGCGGTCGTCGTCGCTGGCCGACGCGGTGGTCGGCAGGACGGCGACGGAGAAGTAGTCCTTCCCGGCGAGCGACGAGCTGATCGTCGAGCCGCTGACCGTCCAGGTCGCTCCGGACGGGGCGTAGGCCGCGTAGTCGTGGCCGTTGATCGTGTAGCCGATCCAGGATCCGCTGTTGGACCAGACCGTCGGGGCGGCCCCGCCGGAGGCGGTGAGCTGCGCGTTCCCTCCGGACGTGCGGAAGTACGCGAACGGCAGGCCCTTGCCGACCGTGGCGCGCAGGGAGCGCGCCCCGTCGCTGAGGTACGGGCTGACCGTCCAGTCGCTCCAGCCGTCGACCTTGACGTCGGGGGCGTTCAGCTGCGCCACCCCGGCGACGAAGTCCTCGCGGTAGGGGAAGTGGTACTCGCCGGGACCGGTCGCCGAGCCGCTGATCGACGGCGTCGTGGTGTAGGAGAACCCGAGGCCGCCGGCCTGCGCGCGGAAGGTCAGCGGATTGGCGGCCAGCGGCTCGCCGTACGCGCAGTTCGTGCGCTTCCACAGGATGGACGACCACCAGTCGTTGGTGGGCACGGCACCGGACGGGGCGTTCGCCGTGACCCACTGGCGCGGGTCGGTCGAGATCGAACCGCAGCCCGAGGGCAGCGGGCCGACCTGGGTGGTGGTGTAGCCGCCTGCGCCGACGGTGTCGGCGGCGGCGTCGCCGGGACGCAGGGCCGCGAAGCAGAGGACTCCGGCGACCAGCGCGGCGACGCCGGCGGCGAGCAGGGCCTGGTACGGCCGCCTCGCGCCGGCGGGGCCGCGGGCGGTGCCCGGCGGCGGTCCGGAAGCGGGGGCGCGGCCGGGCGCGGAGAGCGCACCGAGCAGGCGCGCGCGGGCGCGGCTCGGCCGCCGGCGACCTGGTGGCCGGGACATGTCGGACGCGTTCATCGTTGACGCCTCCCAAGATCTGTTCCGCGGGGCGTCCGGAAGCGGACGCCGTGCGGAGGGGGGTGGGTTGGAGGGCGGGCGGGGTTCGCGAACGGCGCCACTGAGAGAGCGCTCTCACACAGGAGAGCGCAATCTTGCGGCGCCGTCAATACCGAATCCCGGACACGCGCGATGGGAGGGCAATCCAGGTTTCTTGTAGGCGAACCCGTTGACAGCCGACGCGGCGACGCCCCACTCTCTTCGGAGAGCGCTCTCTCACCAACAGACGCACACTCGGCCCGGGAGGGTTCATGAGATCGGCACTGGGCGGCCACCGCGCCCGTCCCCGCACGCGAGGAGGGGCGCCCGCACGGGCCCTCGCCGCGACCATCACCGCCGGCGCGCTGCTCCTCACCGGAGCCTGCGGCGGATCGTCCGCCTCCGGCGACGAGGACATCACGCTCTCGGTCGGCCTGTTCGGCGACTTCGGGTTCGAGCCGCTCTACCGGCAGTTCGAGCAGGCCCACCCGAACGTCCGGATCAAGGAACGCCAGGCCACCTACGACGACCACCACACCAACCTGGCCGCGCACATCGCGACCGGCAGCGGCGCGGCCGACGTCGAGGCGATCGAGGTCGGCTACATCGGCACCTACACCGCGCAGCCGCAGCGGTTCGTGGACCTGCGCAAGTACGGCGCGTCCAGCCGGCAGAGCGAGTACCTGTCCTGGAAGTGGCAGCAGGGCGTCGCCGCGAACGGCGCCGTGATCGGGCTGGGCACCGACGTGGGCGGCCTGGCGCTGTGCTACCGGCGCGACCTGTTCGCGAAGGCCGGGCTGCCGGCCGACCGCGAGAAGGTGTCCGCGCTGTGGCCGAACTGGCAGGCGTTCCTGGCCACGGGCCGGCGCTTCGCCGCGAAGGCCCCGTCCGGCGTGAAGTTCGTGGACGGGCCAGGCGAGTTCTTCCGCGCGATGGTGGCACAGGCCCCGGAGGGCGTTTACGACCGGCAGGACAAGGTCGTCGCGGCCACCAACCCCGCCGTCAAGCAGGCGTGGGACCTGTCGACGCAGATGGTCTCGGACGGCCTGTCGGCCAAGCTGACCTCCTTCACCCCCGCGTGGGACACCGGCTTCGCCAAGAGCTCCTTCGCGACCGTCGCCTGCCCGGCCTGGATGATGGCCTACATCCAGGAGCACTCACCGGGCTCCTCCGGCCGGTGGGACATCGCCGCGATCCCGGGCGGCGGCGGCAGCGCGGGCGGCACCCACCTCACGGTGCCGACCCAGAGCAAGCATCAGAAGGAGGCCGCCGAACTGGTGCAGTTCCTCTCCGCCGCGCCGCAGCAGGAGGCGGTGTTCAAGGCCATCGGCAACTTCCCCTCGCTCCCGGCGCTGTACGACAAGCCCGAGGTCCGCGACTACACCAACCCGTTCTTCAACGGGGCGCCGGTCGGGAAGATCTACGCCGACTCGGCCAAGAGCCTCGACCCGCAGCACCTCGGTCCGGCCGAAGGCCAGGTCAGAGCCGCCATCGGCAACGGCCTGACCCGCGTGGACCAGGGCAAGCAGTCCCCTGACCAGGCCTGGAAGCAGGCCCTCGACGACGTGTCGAAGGTCAAGTAGCCCGCCGGCGTGACGGCGCACCGGCGGGTCCCCGGTTCCCCGGGGATCCGCCGGCCGCACGCGCCGATCCCGGAGCCCGCGCCGCGTCCGGGCGGGCTCACGAAAGGATCTTCCATGGCCCTGCGCCAGACCGATTCGCTCCCCACGACCAGGGGCCGGCGGCGAACCGGCCCCACCCACGCCCGGCACCGGCCGAGCGGCTCACGATGGAACCGGTTCGACCGCACCGTCAGCCCGTACGCCTACGTCTCGCCCTTCCTTGTGATCTTCGCCGTGTTCGGGCTGTTCCCGCTGCTGTACACGGCCTGGGTCGCGCTGCACGAGTGGAGCCTGCTCAAGGGCGACCAGGGCTTCGTCGGCCTCGACAACTTCCGCGCCCTGCTGTCCGACGGCAACTTCTGGAACGCGGCGTTCAACACCGCGTCGATCGGCGTGCTGTCGGCGGTGCCGCAGCTGCTGCTCGCGCTGTGGCTGGCCCACCTGCTCAACCGGCCGCTGAAGGCGCAGACCTTCTACCGCATCACCCTGCTGCTGCCCAACGTCACCAGCGTCGTCGCGGTCGTCGTCATCTTCAGCCAGCTGTTCGGCCGCGACTACGGCCTGATCAACATGGTGCTGACCCACCTCGGCGCCGGCCGCGTCGACTGGCAGGCCGGCACCGCCTCCAGCCACGTGGCCATCGCCCTGATGATCATCTGGCGCTGGACCGGCTACAACGCCCTCATCTACCTGGCCGCGATGCAGGCCGTCCCGCGGGAGCTCTACGAGGCGGCGACCATCGACGGGGCGTCGCGGCTCAAGCAGCTGCGCTCGATCACCGTGCCGATGATCAAGCCGACCATCCTGTTCACGATGATCGTGTCCACCATCGGCTCGATGCAGATCATGGCCGAGCCGATGCTGTTCGGCGCCCAGGTCGGACCCGGCGCGATCGCCACCGGCGGCGCGGGCCGCAAGTTCCAGACGCTGTCGCTCTACCTCTACGAGCTGGGCTTCCGCAACTTCGACTTCGGCTACGCGTCGGCCGCCGCCTGGCTGATGCTGCTGCTCGTCATGGTCGCGGTGGGCGTCAACTTCCTGCTCGCCCGCCGCATGAAGGGAGGCCTGTCATGACCGGATCCCGCACCAGCGGCCTGCTGACCCACAGGCTGACCCACCTCACGCTGATCGGGGTGGCGTTCTTCTCCGCCTTCCCCATCTACTGGAGCGTCATCGTCGCCTCGCAGGACAACAGCGCCATGGCCGAGGTGCCGCCGCCGCTGATCCCGGGCGGCAACCTGTTCGCCAACATCGCCAAGGTCTTCGACACCGCACCGTTCGCGCTCGCGCTGCTGAACTCCCTGATCGTGGCGGGCTCCATCACCGCGTCGGTGGTGTTCTTCTCGACGCTGGCCGGCTTCGCGTTCGCCAAGCTGCGCTTCCGCGGCCGGAACCTGCTGCTCGGGCTGACCATCGGGACCATGATGATCCCGACCCAGCTCGGGATCATCCCGCTGTACATGCTGATGATCAAGCTGCACTGGACCGGCACCCTGTACGCGGTCATCGCCCCAGCCCTGGTCAACGCGTTCGGGGTCTTCTTCATGACCCAGTACCTCTCCCGGGCGCTGCCGACCGAGCTGCTGGAGGCCGCGCGCGTGGACGGCTGCGGCAACTGGCGGCTCTTCTGGCACGTCGTGGCGCCGGTGGCGCGCCCCGCCGCCGCCGTCCTCGGCATGCTGACGTTCATGACGGCCTGGAACGACTACTTCTGGCCGCTGGTCGTCCTCACCCCGGACGACCCGACCGTCCAGGTCGCGCTGTCCGCCCTCGCCAGCGGCTACGTCCAGGACTTCACGCTCGGCCTGGCCGGCACCGCGGTGGCCACGCTGCCGCTGGTGCTGGTCTTCGCCCTGCTCGGCAAACGCATCATCGGAGGCATCATGCAGGGGGCGGTCAAGGGATGAGCACGCGCACCGACACCGACACCGGCGCGTCCGGCCGGACGCTCGCCTTCCCACCCGGGTTCGTATGGGGCGCCGCCACCGCGGCGTACCAGATCGAGGGCGCGACCGGCGACGACGGGCGCGGCCCGTCGATCTGGGACGTCTTCTCCGCCCGGCCCGGCGCCGTCGCCGACGGCCACACCGGTGAGGTCGCCTGCGACCACTACCGCCGGTACGCCGCCGACGTCGCGCTGATGGCCGAGCTGGGGCTGCCCGCCTACCGCTTCTCGATCGCCTGGCCGCGGGTGCAGCCCGACGGGTCCGGCCGGATCAACCCGCGCGGCCTGGACTTCTACGACCGCCTGGTCGACGAACTGCTCGCGCACGGCATCGACCCGTACGCCACCCTCTACCACTGGGACCTTCCCCAGGCGCTCGAGGAGCGCGGCGGATGGGCCGACCGGAGCACCGCCCTCAGGTTCGCCGACTACGCGGCGGCCGTCCACGAGCGGCTCGGCGACCGGGTCACGGTCTGGACCACGCTCAACGAGCCATGGGTCGCGGCGTTCCTCGGCTACGCCTCCGGCCTGCACGCGCCCGGGCGCCGGGACCCCGCCGCCGCGTTCCGCGCCGCCCACCACCTGCTGCTCGCCCACGGGCTCGGCACGGCCGCGCTGCGGGCCGGCGGCGCGCCGCAGATCTGCCTCACCCTCAACCTCTCGCCGGTCATGGGGACGGACGAGGACGCGGTGCGGCTCGTGGACGGCCTGGTCAACCGGCAGTTCCTCGACCCGGTGCTGACGGGTGCCGTGCCGTCCGACGTGCGGGAGATCGTGGCGAGGCACGCCGGACTCGGCCACGTCCTGGACGGAGACGACGAGGCCATCGCCCAGCCGATCGACCTGCTCGGCGTCAACTACTACAACCCCACGTACGTGGCGGCCGCGCCGGGCGCTCCGGCCGACCCGGCCTACCCCGGCAGCGAGGGCGTCGCGTTCCTGCCGGCCCGGGGAGTGACCACCGAGATGGGCTGGCCGATCGAGCCGACCGGGCTGACCGCGCTGCTCACCCGGCTGTCCCGCGACCACCCGCACGTCCCGCTGGTCGTCACCGAGAACGGGGCGGCGTTCCCCGACGAGCCGGACGGCGACCGCGTCGCCGACGCCGACCGGCAGGCCTACCTCAGCGGCCACCTGGCCGCCGCCCACGCGGCCATCGAGGCCGGGGCGGACCTGCGCGGGTACTTCGTCTGGTCGCTGCTGGACAACTTCGAGTGGGCCGAGGGATACCGGCGCCGATTCGGAATCGTCTACGTCGACTACGCTTCTCAGCGCCGCATCGTGAAGGACAGCGCGTTGTGGTTCCGCGACGTGATCCGCAGGAACGGGGTGCGAGATTGAGCCGGCCCACACTGGAGGCGGTGGCCGCGCGCGCCGGCGTGTCCCGGGCCACCGTCTCCCGGGTGGTGAACGGGTCGGCGACCGTCAACCCGCGCATCCGGGAGGTCGTCGAGCAGGCGATCAGCGAGCTGGGCTACGTGCCCAACCCGGCGGCGCGCAGCCTGGTCACCCGGCAGACCAACTCCTACGCCCTGGTGGTGTCCGAGCCGCCCACCCGGGTGTTCTCCGACGACCCGATGTTCTCCACCGTGATCCGCTCGGCCAGCGTCGAGCTGGAGGCCGCCGACAAGCAGGTGGTGCTCATGCTGGCCGGGTCGCCGGGCGGGCACGCGCGGGTCGAGCGGTACGTGGCGGGCGGGCACGTGGACGGCGTCATGCTGATGTCGATGCACGGCGCCGACCCGCTGCCCGCCGCCCTCTCGCGGCTGCGCGTCCCGGTCGTGTCCTACGGCCGGCCCACGGTCCCGGTCGACCTGCCGTACGTCGACAACGACAACGGCGGCGGCGCGGCCGCCGCCGTGCGCCATCTCCTCGACACCGGCCGCCGGCGGATCGCCGCCATCACCGGCCCGCTCGACATGATCGCCGGGCAGGACCGGCTCGCCGGGTACCGCGAGGCCCTGCGCGGCGCCGGGCTCCGGCCGATCATCGCGCTGGGCGACTTCACGCGCGAGTCCGGGGCGGAGGCGATGCGGCAGCTGCTGGACGACGACCCGGAGCTCGACGCGGTGTTCGCCGCCAACGACATGATGGCGATCGGGGCGCTCCGCACGCTGCGCTCCGCCGGCCGGCGGGTTCCGGACGACGTCGCCGTCGTCGGGTTCGACGACATCGAGGCGGCGCGCTACTGCGAACCGCCGCTCACCACCGTCCGCCAGCCGGTGAGCGAGCAGACCGCGGCGATGGTCCACCTCCTGCTGGCCCTGGCCGACGGCCGCCGGCCACCGGACCGGGAACGCTACAAGATCCTCCCCACCGAACTGATCGTCCGCGAGTCCGCCTGACCGCCGACCCGGCACGCCCCACCCGGTACCGGGTGCTCCCCGAGCACCCGGTACAGGACCGGGCCCTCACGGTTGGGCTTCCGGCTGAAGGTGCCGGTTTCCGGTGCTTGTGGCGTGGATGTCGTCCGCGTCCTGCCGGTAGGCCGAGGCTTGCAGCTCGTACAGCTCGTTGTACAAGCCGCCGAGGGCCATCAGCTCGTGGTGGGTGCCCTGTTCGCGGACGCGGCCGCCTTCGAGGACGTAGATCCGGTCGGCGTGCCGGACGCTGGAGAGCCGGTGGGTGATCAGCAGGACGGTCCGGCCGTGCCGGCCGGCGTGCTCGCGGATCTGCTCGAAGAGGTGGTGCTCGGCGCGGGCGTCGAGTGCGGCGGTGGGCTCGTCGCAGATCAGCAGGGGCGCGTCGCGGTAGAAGCCGCGCGCGGACGCCAGCCGCTGCCACTGCCCGCCCGACAGTTCGCACCCGTTGGCGAAGCGCTTGTCCAGCAGGGTGTCCAGACCGAGCGGCAGAGTGCTGATCACCTGGTCGGCGCCGGATGCGGTCGCGGCCTCCTGGACCCTCGGCAGGACGCCCGGGGCGGTGAGGTCGTCGCCCATGGTGATGTTGTCGGCGGCGGTCATCGGCCAGTGCGTGTGGTCCTGGGCGACGACGGCGATGGCGCCGCGCAGGACGTCGGGATCGAGATCGTCGGCGCGGACGTCGTCCCAGCGGACGTGCCCGTGCTGCGGGCTGTAGAGCCCGGCGAGGATCTTGGCCAAGGTCGTCTTGCCCGACCCGTTCTCGCCGACGAGCGCGACGATCTCCCCCCGCCCCAGCCGCACCGAGACCTCGTGCAGGGACGGGACATCGCTGTCGGGGTAGGTGAAGGTGACCTCATCGGCGGCGATCTCCCTGAAGCCCGGCAGTGCCTCCGCATGTCCTGCGGCGTCCGCGCGGGAGGCGCGGCGGGGGCGCCGGACATGCTCCTCCGCGGTCTGGCAGAAGGCCGTGTAGTCGCCGAAGTACAACCCGTCCTCGTAGCAGCGGTTGAGCGCGTACACCAGGTTGATCAGGGATGTCTGGCCGGCGCGGATCGCCAGCACCGCCGTCCCGGCGACCGCCAGCGGCATCATGCCGCGCCACAGCAGCAGTCCCAGCGCCGTGTACATCAGCGCCGTGGCGACGCCCTTCAGGACGTCGCCCCACACCTGCGACATCGTCTGCCGGCGCGCAAGATCCAGCATCACCCGGCGGATGTGGGCGGCCAGGCCGGCGTAGTGGCGCAGCAGGAAGGCCCGGACGGTGAACGAGCGGACCTCGGCGGCGTGGCGCCGCTCGGTCATGAGCTCGGACATGATCCAGCCCCGCCGCCGGGTCTCGACCAGGTCGAGCTGGGTCAGGTAGCCCAGCCTGGCCGCGCGGACCGCCGCCCAGCCCTCGGGCAGCGCGGTCAGCAGCAGCAGCGGCAGCAGCACCGGATGCAGCAGCCCCAGGGCGCCGGCCGCGGCCGCGACGCCGACGGCGGCGGTGAACAGGTTCACGGCGTTGTCCACCATGGAGGGAGCCGAGTCCACGCCCCGCATCCGCGCCCGGTGCAGGTCGTCCTGGAACTCGGCGTCGTCGAACGCCGCCAGCTCGATCGCGGTGGTGAGCTCGTACAGGCGCTCCTCGACGATCTGCTCGACCTGCGGCCGCAGCCGGGCCTGCGCCCACTGCGCCGCCGCCGCGAACCCGGCGCGGACCGTGATCGCCGCCCCCACCAGCAGGAGCTGCGGCGCCGCGGCCCGCACCCGGTCGGGGGTGGGGCCGGCCGCCAGCAGCGCGGTCAGCACACCGGTGGTGGCCAGCAGCCCGAACGCGGTGAACACCCCGGCGACCACGTTGAACGCGATCGTCGCGGCGAGGTCCCGCCGGCTCGCCCGCCACCCGAGCCGCAGCACCTGGCCGATCAGCGCCGGCAACCGCCTGGCCATGGTGAGCATCCCGGTATCGGACAGCTCGGCGGCCTTGCGGTACCACTTGTGCTCCGTGAGCGCGGGCCCCATCGGCGCAGGGGCGGCGCGTCCGCGGCGCGGCGCCCGGCTCGGTCGCTTCATCGACTCACCCCCGCCGAGCCGCGGATCGATGATGTCTCGCGATCGTCAGGGCGGGCCACACTGGTCACGGAACCGGCCTCCGGGGAGTGGTGGTGGACGGGCACCACCCTCCGCGCCGTACTCGGCCGCGGGAAGGGCTTCGGCGGTCTCTGGCCCCGCGCCCGGGCGGCACAGTTCTCCGCCCGGCGGGTAAGGGCCGCCGGAAGGCGGGGCGTAGCCGCCGTCCCAGATTCGGCTTGACCTTACCCTCAAGGGCAAGGTTTAGCGTTCTCCGAGGTGAGATGCATGCGGATCAGTGAGCTGGCCCGTCGGGCGGGCGTGACGACCAAGGCGGTGCGCTATTACGAATCGCTGGGACTGCTCACGCCCGAGCGTCTGGCCAACGGCTACCGGGACTACGACGAGCACGACGTCCGGCTCACCCAGGAGATCCGGGCGCTCGGCAGCCTCGGCATCCCCGTCGAGCGGACCAGGCCGTTCCTCGACTGCCTCGCGACCGGCCATCGGCACGCCGACGACTGCCCGGCATCACTGGCCGGGTACCGGGACGCGATCAACGAGCTCACGCGGCGGATCGAGGGGCTCACCGCCCGCCGGGCGGCGCTGGTCGCGCACCTGCAAGAGGCCGCCCACCGCAACAGCCGCGTCTCACCTTCCGACGAAGGAGAGGACCTGATGGCCGACTACACGAGCCTGCCCGCCGACCTGCCCGTCCCCGAGGACGATGGCGCGGCCGCCCATCTGCCCGGCCTCAAGGTGCCGCACCTGGAACTCCAGGAGACCGGCGGCGCGGCGATCAGCCTTGACGCGCTCGGAGCGGGCCGGACGGTGGTCTACGTCTACCCGCTCACCGGCCGTCCCGGCACCGACCTGCCCGACGGCTGGGACTCGATCCCCGGGGCGCGCGGCTGCACACCCGAGGCGTGCTCCTTCCGCGACCACTACCAGGACCTCCTCGCCGCCGGCGCGGCCGATGTGTTCGGCCTGTCGAGCCAGGACACCGACTATCAGCGCGAGGTCGTCGAACGGCTCCACCTGCCGTTCCCCATGCTTTCCGACCCCACCCGCAGCCTTGCCCGGGCGCTGGACCTGCCCACCTTCGAGACCAGCGGGCTGACGCTGTACAAGCGGCTGACTCTGATCATCCGCGATGGTGTGATCGAGCACGTCTTCTATCCGATCTTCCCGCCGGGCGAACACGCCGGTCAGGTCCTGACCTGGCTGCGGGCCAACCCTCAGTAGAAACCACCGCCGGCCGGTGAACCCCATCGGGACACCGTCGAGGTCGTGCAGGCCCATCGGATCCGCAGCGGCCCCGCCGCTGCGCCAGCCCCGCACCTCCACCAGCGCGTTCCTCCCGATCCGCCGGCCCGGCGACGGGCAGTTCCTCGCCCGCGAGGGCGCCGCGGCGGCCGGCGACGCCTACTCGGCGCGCAGGGCGCCAAGCAGGGTTCGCACGAGGGCCTCGCCGGCCTCGACCTGGTCGAAGCGTCGCGCGGAGACCTCTTCCATCGCGGCGTGCAGCAGTGCGTAGACGGTGCTGACGAGCCATTCCACGGGCAGGTCGGTGCGGAAACCTCCGGCCTCCCGCCCCTGGACGATCAGCTCCCGGACGTGCGCCATCGGCGGGTCGTGCAGTTGCCGGACCTCCTCGGCCGGAAGCGTCCGCCGTGCGGCGTTGTACAAGCTGCCGAACCGGCCGATGAGCGGCCATGCCAAGCGGATGAGGTGGGCGAAGGCGTCCGCCGGCGGCGACTCGGCGCTTCGCGCGCCTTCGATGACCTCCGTGCTCTGGTCGATCGCCTGCCGAAGGACGGCCCGGAGGACGTCCTCCCTGGACGGGAAGTGCGCGTAAAGGGTGACCCTGCCGACGCCCGCAGCGCGAGCGATGTCGGTCATGCTCGCGTCCGGGTCGCGGACGAACAGGTCCGTCGCCGCCGTGATGATGGCGGCGCTGTTGCGTTCGGCGTCCGCCCGGCGACGGCCGCCGGCCTCCGGCTTCGCCCCCGCGCGACCGCCCGTCCTGGCTCCCATGGCCACCACTCTAACAACAAGTCGAACACCGCTGTTCGCTTTATGCCCCCGGCGGGTATACGTTAACCCGAACACTGCTGTTCGGATTAACGGCGGCGCTCTGGCGCCGCCGGGCTAGGAGGCCCTTCATGGCCCACGGTTCGTCCACCCACCACCACGTCGCGGCTTCCGCTGCACCACCGGATCCACGACGCTGGACGGCGCTCGCGCTGATCAGCGTGGCCCAGTTCATGCTGGTCCTGGACGTCACGGTGGTGAACGTGGCGCTCCCCGACATCGGCGTCGACCTGGCGCTCGGCCGGTCCGGCCTGACGTGGGCGGTCACGGCCTACACGCTGTTCTTCGGAGGCCTGATGCTGCTCGGCGGACGGCTCGCCGACACCTTCGGCGCCCGGCGCATGATGCTGATCGGCCTGTCCGTCTTCACCGCCGCCTCCCTCGCCACCGGCCTCGCCCAGAACGAGGCGCTGCTGCTCGGTGGCCGGATCGCGCAGGGTGTCGGCGCGGCGCTGCTGTCACCGGCGGCGCTGTCCACCGTTGCCACCACCTTCCACGGCGCTGAACGCAACAAGGCCCTCGGCATCTGGGGCGCGCTCGGGGGAGTGGGCTTCGCCGCAGGCGTGCTGCTGGGCGGCGCCCTCACCGCCGGACCGGGCTGGCGATGGGTGTTCTTCGTCAACGTCCCCGTCGGGCTCGTCCTGCTGGGAACACTGCCGATGGTGGTGCGCGGCCACGCCGCCCGTCCCGTCGGGCAGCGGCTCGACCTGCTCGGCGCCGGCACGGTCACCGCCGCCACGGCCGCGTTCATCTACGGAATGATCAACGCTGGTGACGACGGCTGGTCCGCCGCCGGCACCCTCGTCCCGCTGGCCGCCGCCGTCCTGCTGTACGGCGCCTTCGGCTGGATCGAGCGCACGGTGAAGACCCCGCTGATGCACGTGACCATGCTGGCTCGCCGTCCCGTGGCCGCCGGAGCCTTCCTCATGCTCGTCGCCTCCGGACTGCTCATCTCCCTGTTCTTCCTCGGATCGCAGTACCTCCAGCACGCGCGCGACATCAGCGCTCTGGAGACGGGCCTGCTCTTCCTGCCCGCCGCACTCGGGACCGGCGTCGGGGCGCACATCGCCGGACGGCTCGTGGGTTCCATCGGCACTCGCCCCGTTGCCGCGGCGGGCCTGGCCCTGGTCGCCGTCGGCTCCGGCCTCCTGACCGGCCTGTCGGCGGACGGCGGGGTCGGGCTGGAACTGCTCCCGGGGATCGTGATCGCAGCCGCGGGCGTCGGTCCCGTCTTCGTCGCGGCGAGCACCTCCGCCCTGGCTCACGTCGAACACGCGGAGGCGGGCCTCGCCTCCGGCCTGATCAACACCTTCCACGAGTTGGGCGCGGCGATCGGCGTGGCGGTGGCCTCCACCATCGCCGCGACGGGCCTCGCGAACGTCCCGTCCATCGACGGCTTCACCACCGCGTTCACCGTGTTCGCCATCACCGCGGCGGCCGCCGCCATGATGTCCCTCTGGCTGGTCCCCCCAGGCAAGCCCCAGATGACAGGCACCCCGCACGCCCACTAGGAATTGACCCCGGAAGCTCGCCCGAGTGCTCCGAGCTTCGACACGCCCATGGGGACGCACGACGAAACGGGGATCGGCCTCGCCGATCCCCGTTGCCGTGGGCAGGGGGATCCGGTCGGCCGCTCCCTCAGAGCAGTTGCGCCCGCACGAAACCGAGGAGCAGGACGGCGAAACCGCCGATCTCGGCCACGATCAGGGCGATCATGAAAGCGGTGGTGCCGCGGACCCGGTCACGAAACTGGTTGTCGGTGTCACGGCGCCAGCCGTGATAGACGTACGTGCCGATGGCGGCCGTGAAGAACAGCACGATCACTCCGGCGGCCAGCAGGTTCACAGTCGAGGACCAGCCGCTGAACTGGACGAACGCGGCGACCAGCAGCGTGGCGAACGAGTAGAGCAGAGCGGCACGATGCGCCGTGTCCACGTATGGATGGGCCACGTGCTCCTCGGACCGGGCCATCTGCGTGTACTTCCATACGCCCAGCACCAGCGCCCACAGGAACATCAGCCCAGCCGCCAGCATGACGACTTTGGTGTCTGTGCCCAGTTCCATCGTTGTTTCTCCATCATCGGCGGCATTGCGGTGAAGGTCAGAGCCGACGTCGTGTCCGGTGTGCAGTGCAGGGGAGGGCTAGGGCACCGGGCACTCCGTCGTGGCGAAGAGAGGGAGGCCCGCCGCCGACAGAAACTGTACATATGTGTTCGGTTTCGGAGACGCGCGGGGGCTGGACTGCTTCCGCCGACCGCCTTGAGGAGTCAGGGGGGCGGGAACCTGGGGAGTGCAGCTGACAAGGGCTACGGATCGTCAGGGCGTTTGCCGCAGACGCGGCGGATGAACGCCATCTGTGGGCGTGTGATCGGCGCCTTCCGCCGTGAGTTCCTCCGGCCTGCCGGCCTCCGCCGGGGGCGGCGGCAGCGGTGGGCGGGATCCGAGTGTCCTTTTCAGGAGGTCGGCGGCTGGAGTCCTATAGGGGGCGAGGGTTTGCAGGATGTCCCGGGTGTTCTCGATCCTGTCCTCGTTGATGGTGAAATGGCCCGCGTCGACCATGGCGTCGTCCCCGTCGTTTCCGGGGATGACCACACCGACGATGCCGCCCTTGTCGGTGACCAGGGCACGGTCGCCGGTCAGGCATCTCTGGTCCAGCGGCGACACCTCCTCCCGGATTACCACGTCCAGTACGATTCCGGCGTCCAGTTGCTCCCGTAGGACCTCGAGCATGGCGTCGTCGATCTCGGAATTCGACAGGACCAGGATCCGGTGCAGCATCAGGCCGCCATCGGTGACCGCGGACCGTTCCGCCGCGAGATAGGTGGTATCGCGTCCGGTCCACCAGTAATCGTTGCCGGTCGCGCTGAGAGCGGTCATCTTCGTCAGTTCGGGCAGGAGTCCGGGACGGAACTCCTGGCGGCGCCCGAGCGAGGACTGGCCGTTGGCCAGGTCGCGCATGTCCTCGGCGAACGCTCGCTGCCGTGCCTCGCGCAGTTTCAGCAGGATCGCGCTGTTGCGGTCGTCGATCCGGATCCACTGCTCCGCGATCTCCCGGACGAATGCCTGGCACTCGGCGGGTGCGTCGGTCAGCGATTTGGTGATGGCCAGCGCTGCGGAGATCTCGGCGAGCCTGCTCTGGTCGTGGTGGATGCTCTCCTCGCGGCGGAAGAAAGCGTCGATGACCAGGGTGAGAATGACTCCGACGAGAGTGACGAGCAGGGCGAGCCGTCCGGGGACGCCTCCCAATCCGGCCACTACGGTCATTGTTCCGAGCCCGACCGAAAGCAGCCCGCCGAAGACGAGTCGCCCGCGCTGCCACGGAACCGCCGACTTGCGTTCCGCCACGACAATGACTCCTCGCTGCTCAGGTGCTCGTTGAAGGGCTCCGAGTGATCATTTGGGGTGCATCCATTGCCGAGAATGAACCGCGTCAACAGGTCGCATGGCAGCATTTCAGGAACTCTGCTTCTGAGTCTGTGTCGTCTGCCACATTGGCCCCGTTGACCATTGACGCGATCACGGACTGCCGCTGCGCAGCGCCGCACCGGTGGCCGCCGAGGGGCGCCCAGGACCCGCCCGGCCGGATGTGACGCCCGCCCTCGCCGACTTGCCGTGACGGGCTCCTGATCGGCCCGGCGAAGTCGAGTGCCCGGTGCATCGCCGCACGCCAGGGCTGATTTTTCATCAATGTCGAAAGCTTGACAGTCATGTCAGCGCCTTCGTATGTTCTTCGCCACACCCGCTGGAGCGGGTGACCGAAAGAGTGAGGAGGCTCGGATGACGACGCCCGCCCACCCCCGTCCCGTGAGCCCACTGGCCGCCGTCGCGGCCGTGGCGATCGGCTTCGGGGCGATCGTGTTCGACGGCTACGACCTGATCGTCTACGGCTCCGCCGTGCCCGCGCTGCTGGCCCACAAGGAGTGGGCGCTGTCCCCGGCGGAGGTCGGGGCGATCGGGAGCTACGCCCTCGTCGGGGCATTCCTGGGCGCCATAGCGTCCGGGTCCCTGACCGACCTTCTCGGCCGGCGACGGCTCTTCATCGTCTCGCTCGCCTGGTTCTCCCTGATGATGCTGTTCGTCGCCCTCGCCCCCAACCCGTGGTCGCTGGGGCTGTTCCGGTTCCTGGCGGGCCTCGGGTTCGGCGGAATCCCGCCGACGGCCATCGCCCTGGTCATGGAAGTGGCGCCGGAGCGCCGCCGGCACGTGGTCAACGGCCTGATGTTGTGCGGCTTCCCCGCTGGAGGCATCCTCGCCTCGGTCCTCGCGCTCGTGCTCCTGGAGCCCGCCGGGTTCCGCGTGCTGTTCGCCTTCGGTGCGCTGCCCCTTGTCACGCTCGTCCCGCTGGCGATCTGGCTGCTTCCGGAGTCGCCGGACTTCGCGCGCTCGACCCGAGCCGCCGTCCGCCGGGAGCTGCGCGGGCTGCTGACCGGCCGCGCCGCGGTGGCGACCGTCCTGTTCGTCGTGGCGAACTTCTGCGGGATGCTGCTGGTCTTCGGGCTCAACACCTGGCTGCCGCAACTGATGCGCAAGGCCGGCTACGAGTTGTCGTCCGCGCTCCTGTTCCTGCTTCTGCTCAACGTGGGGGCGGTCGTCGGCGGCCTCGTCGGCTCTTCTCTCGCCGACCGCTACGGCAGCCGCTGGGTCGCGGCCACGCTGTTCGTCGTCGCCGTCGTCTCGCTCGGCCTGATCGCCGTGCCGCTGCCGACCGCGGTGCTGTACGCCCTGGCCTTCGTCGCCGGTGCGGCGACGACCGGGAACCAGATCGTCATCTACGGCTACGTGGCCGCGCACTACCCCGCCGGGAACCGGGCGACCGCCCTCGGCGTGAGCAGCGGCGTCGGCCGGCTCGGCTCCGTCACGGGCCCCACGCTCGGCGGCGCCCTGCTCTCGGCCGGCGTGGGCCTCGGCGGAAACGTCGCGGTGTTCGCCGCGGTCGCGGTCGTCGGTGCCGTCGCGTGCGCTCTCGTCCCACGCCCCGTCGGCGTGACGGTTCCCGCGAAGGTGCTCGCCTCGCCGGCGGCCGGGGACGGGGTGCCCGCGTGACGGCGGCCATGCGGCAGAATGAGTCGCGTCCGCGGACCCTAGACCGAGGCGAGGTGGCGATGGCCCGGCAGCCGACCCGCCGGCGCCTGGTGTCCAACGAATTGCTCGAGCACTCCGCTCGGCTGTTCGCGGAGCAGGGCTTCGCCAACACCAGCCTGCAGGACATCGCCGACGCGATGGGGATCAGCCGCCCGGCGCTCTACCACTACGTCAGCAACAAGGAAGAGCTCCTCGCCGCGCTGGTGCGCGATGTCCTGGAACGCGTCGTGGAGATCCTGGAGCGGATCGGCGGTCGCGAGGACCTCGCTCCGGACGCGCGGGTCGAGGCCGCGCTGCGCGAGATCGCGGTCAACAACGCCCGGAACACCACGCGCTTCCGGCTGCTCGACCGCAGCGAACCGGATCTTCCGGCGGAGATCGCGGAGATGCACCGCCGGGCCCGGCACCGGGTGCTGGAGCTGCTGACCGGCCTGATCGAGGACGCCGAGTCGGCCGGAGCCTTCCGCCCGCTTCCGGCCCGGACGGTCGCGCTCGGGATGCTCGGCATGGTCAACTGGATCGCCTGGTGGTACCGGCCCGAGACGGGCGGCGATGCCGAGGCCGTGGCGGACGTCCTCGTCGACGTCGCGATGACCGGCGTCCGCCGGGCGGACGACCGCACCCTCGCCCCGGGCCCGTGGGCGGCGCTCGATCTTCTCAAGGAAGACATCGCCCACCTGGAGAGCGCGATGCGGCGGGCCCTGCCGGCCGAATCCGACTGACCTCCGGCCACGCCACCGCCGTTCGACGAATCCCACCGACGTGGTTTCCGACGCCGGTCGCGCACGCTTGGCGCTGACAGAACTGTCGATTATCCTACGTTTATGTTCAGAGGAGGCAGCCGTGGCCGATGAGGCCGCCCTTCCATCGCCGCACTTCCCGCCCGACCGGACCGATGCCTACGTCCGCGAGGGCCTGTGGCGGCGCGAGCCGCTCGGGGACGTGCTGCGGCGCGCCATGGCCCGCCGTCCCGAGCACCTCGCCCTGGTCACCACCGAGATCAGGTGGACCCACCGCGAGCTCGACGAGCGCAGCGACGCTTTCGCGGCGGGGCTCCTCGCCGCGACCACACTGCGTCCCGGTGACCGGATGATGTTCCAGCTCGGCAACGTCGCCGAGACCGTCGTCGCGTACTACGGCGCCATCAAGGCCGGGATCATCCCCGTCTGCACCCTTCCCCAGCACGGCGAGCGTGAGATCGGTCAGCTCGCGGAGCACACCGGGGCCCGTGGGCACATCGTCCAGGCGGACTTCCGCAACCGGGACCTGGTGGGGCTGGGCGGCCGCCTCGGAAAGGCCGTCCCCGTCCTCGACACACTGATCGTCGCCCGCGGTGAGGCGCCTCCCGGCGCGCTCTCGTTCGACGACGTCCTCGACGCCGGGTCGGCGGCGGACGCCGGTGCGCGGCTGCACTCGCTGGAGATCGACCCGGACGGGATCGTCGCCTTCCAGCTCTCCGGCGGGACGACGGGCCTGCCGAAGGTGGCTCCCCGGCGGCACGCCGAATACGCCTGCAACTCCAGGTTGTGGGCCGAGGCGCTGGGGCTCGACGAGAACGCCGTGGTCCTGCATCCGCTACCGATCATGCACAACGCCGGCACCGCCGCCGCCCTGCAACCGGCCCACCTCGTGGGCGGCGTCTTCGTGCTCGCGCCGGCCGCTGACGCCGGTCCGGTGCTGGAGCTGATCGCGCGCGAGCGGGTCACCACGATGCCGGTCGTCCCGCCGGCGGTGGCGATCCGGGTGCTGGAGCATCCCGCCGCCCGCGAGCTGGACCTGAGCAGCCTCACCCGGTTCGTCCTCGGCGGGCAGCGTCCCTCCGCGGACCTGGTCGAGCGCCTGGAGACCGAACTCGGCGTTCCGACGCAGCAGATGTTCGGCATGGCCGAGGGGATGTTCCTGTACACGCCGCCGGACTCGCCGGAGTGGGTGCGGCGCGGCACGGTGGGAACGCGCATCTGCTCCGCCGACGAGGTGCGCGTGCTCGACATCGCCTCCGAGGAGGAGGTGCCGGACGGGGAGCTCGGCGAACTCGCCTGCCGCGGGCCGTACACGATCCCCGGCTACCACCGCGCGGCCGCGCACAACTCCTCCGCCTTCACCTCGGACGGCTTCTACCGGACCGGCGACCTGGTCACCCGGCACGTGGTCGGCGGCAGGGACTTCTACTCGATCGACGGCCGCATCAAGGACGTCATCAACCGCGGCGCGGAGAAGATCCACGCCGAGGAGGTCGAGGAACTGCTCGGCCGCCATCCGGCGGTGGACGGCGCGGCCCTGGTGGCGATGCCGGACCGGGTCCTGGGCGAGCGGATCTGCGCGTACGTGGTCCCGAAGGCCGGTACCGAGGCGCCCACCCTCCGCACCGTCAACTCCTTCCTGCTCGACCAGGGCCTCGCGAGGTTCAAGCTGCCGGAGCGCCTCGAGATCGTCGACGCGTTCCCGCTGACCCACGTCGGCAAGGTGTCCAAGAAGGACCTCCGGGCCGACATAGAACGCAAGATCGAGAAGGAGAACGCTCCCACATGAGGCTCGACAGCATCGCGGTCCTCGGCGGCGGCCCCGGCGGCCTCTACGCGGCCCGGTTGTTCAAGCTCGCGAATCCCGGGGCGACCGTCACCGTCCACGAGCAGAGCAGGCCGGAGCGGACCTTCGGGTTCGGCGTCGCCGTCGCCGCGCGGACGCAGCGCAACCTGGAGGCCGCCGATCCGGTGACGCAGGCCGACATCATCGCCGCGGGGCGGCCGCACGACATGCGCATGCTGGTCGGCGGCAGGGCCGCGCGGGTGCACAACGGGGCGCTCATCGGCATCGCCCGGCCGGAACTGCTGGCGATCCTCAGCCGGCACGCCGAAGCCGCGGGTGTCGACATCCGGTACGGGTCCCGGGCGTCCCTCGCGGATCTCGACGCGGAACTGGTGATCGTGGCGGACGGGGTGAGCAGCCAGACCCGCACCGGACTCGCCGCCGAGTTCGGCGCGCACGTCGACGTCGCCGGCGGGCTGTACCTGTGGGCCGGCGCGGACTTCGCGCTCGACACGGCGATCTTCGCTCCGGCGACGACGGCCCACGGGACCTTCGTCACCCACGCCTACCCGTACTCGCCCGACCGCAGCACCTTCCTCATCGAGACCGACGAGGAGACCTGGCGCGCGGCCGGCTTCGACGCCACGTCCGAGGCGACCCCTCCCGAGGAGTCGGACACCGCGGCCCTGGACTACCTCGCCGACACGTTCGCCGAGCACCTCGGCGGGCATCGGCTGATCGGCAACCGGACCCGCTGGCTGCGCTTCCGCACGGTCCACTGCGAGCGGTGGACGCACGGCAACGCCGTGCTCCTCGGCGACGCCGCGCACACCGCGCACTACTCCGTCGGCTCCGGCACCAAGCTCGCGATGGAGGACGCCATCGCCCTGCGGGACGCCGTCACCGGGGCACCGGATCTGCCGACCGCGCTGGCCGCCTACGAGCGGGCCCGCCGCCCGCAGGTGGAGCGGCTGCAGGAACTCGCCCGGCGCAGCAGGCTGTGGTGGGACTCGTTCCCTCACCGCATGCATCTTCCGGTCGACCAGTTGATGGTCGCCTACATGACCCGCACCGGCAACGTCGCGCTCCAGCGCTTCGCCGGGACGAACCCCGAGGTCGTCCGCCGCGGGCTCGCCCAGTTCGCGGGCGTCGACCCGAGCGGTGTCCCCCTCGACGGAGTCGTCGACTGGGTGCTCGCGCGACCGTTCGCGCACGGCGCTCGCCGCTGGGACTCCCGGCTGCTCGACGCCGGCTCCCGCGAGACCCTCTCCGCCGTGCCGGGTGACGGCGGGCCGACCAGCGGCGCCGACCTCGCCCGTATGGAGATCGCCCTCACCGATCCGTGGGACGAGCACGGCGACGCGCTCGTCAAACGGGCGCACGATCTCGTGCAGAAGGGCTGGCAGGGCTGCTGGCTGACCGGACCGCAGGACCGCGGCCACCTTCTGACCAGGCTCGAGATCGGCGAACGACTGCGCAACGAGACCGGTGCGCTCGTGGTGGTCGACGGCCCGCCGTCCTGCACGGACGACCTGGCCGCAGGCATCGCCTCCGGCCGCACGGACCTCGCGTGCGTCACCACGGCACGAACGTGAGACCCGGCGACGACAAGGACGGCGCGACCTGGGACCCGCGCCGCGAACCCGAACAGATGCGGAGTTGAGATGATCAAGGATGAGCACCGGGCGCGGGGCGTCGACCACGCCGCGTTCCCGACCTTCGACCCGGCCGCGACCGTGCGGTTCTACCGGGATGTGCTGAAGTTCCCGGTAGTGCACTCGATCTGCGCGGCGGGCTGGGGACCCGACCGGCACCCCGACTTCATCCACTTCTTCTTCGACATCGGCAACGACGACCGGATCGCCTTCTTCTACTACTTCGGTCACGAACCGGCCGGCGACCCGGATGCCCGCGGCGACGCCTGGGCCCGGCTCCCCGAGGGAACGCCGGAGTTCTTCGCCAACTCCCGGCACCTCGCGATCCACGTCGACTCCGAAGAGGACCTGCTCGAATACCGGCGCCGCCTGGACGAGAGCGAGTGGCCCTGCGAGATGCAGGTCATGCACGAGACGATCGAATCGATCTACACCCACGACCCGAACGGCTACATGATCGAGCTGACCCGGGCGCTGCGTCCGGTCACGCCGCAGGAGGACCTGGACGCCGCGCTCACGGTCGACGCGCTCTGCGAGGTGGCGTCAGGTCCCGAGCCCACGCTGGAGAAGCTGCTCACCCGCAAGGCGGAGCTGATCGTGGAGCGTGCCGAGGCATGGGAGCGCGCCCGGACGCCTGCGCCCGAAACCGAGACGGTATCGCCGTGACCGCCATGTTCGTCCTCGACGTCCCGGAGAACCGCGGCGTGATCGAGGTGGCCGGGCAGGACCCGCTGCTGGCCGTGGACGAGGTCGGCCCCTACTTCCGCATCTCCGCCACGGGGGAGCTCCCCGGCGATTCGGGCGACGAGCCTCTCGGGGCCGGACACAGCAGCACGACCGGCGAGATCGTCATCGACCGGCGCGCGACCGGCTGCCGGCACGCGGTGTGGTACTCGGCCATCGCCGGCCTGCAGGGCGCCCGGATCGTCCAGCACGACAAGAACGCCCTGCGCGTCGTCCCTGGCTGAAGCCGCGGCCGAATCAGTTCGAACGTCTGAGGGGTGAGGAGCAACGATGAGCAGACCGACGGCCGCGGGCCAGAGGGCCCACTACCGGATCGGGCTGGTGGTGCCCAGTTCGAACATCACCGTGGAGACCGAGATGCCGGCGCTGCTCCAGCGGCACCGCGACGCGACGTTCTCCTTCCACTCGACCCGGATGCGGATGCACACGGTGTCGCCGGAGGAGCTCCGCGCGATGAACGCCCAGCGCGGCCGCTGCGTCGATGAGATCGGCGACGCTGGTGTCGACGCGATTCTGTACGCCTGCCTCGTCGCACTGATGGCGCAGGGACACACGGACGGCATCGCCGAGCACATCACGGCCGAACGAGCGGTGCGGGATCAGCTCGCCGAACGCGGCCTCGCCCCGCGGGTCACGTCCAGTGCCGGTGCCCTCGTCCACGCGCTGCGGGCCACCGGCGCGACCCGGGTCGCCGTGGTGATGCCGTACCTCCGGCCGGTCGCGGAACAGGTCGTCGCCTACCTTGAGGCGGAAGGCGTCACGGTCGCCGACTGGCGGGCACTGGAGGTCGGAGACAACACCGAGGTCGGCTGCATCCCGGGCGACAGGGTGCTCGGCGCGGCGCGCTCGCTGGATCTGAGCCGAGCGGACGCACTGATCATCTCTGCGTGCGTGCAGATGCCATCGCTGCCGCTCGTCCAGGCCGCCGAGGACGAGTTCGGGCTTCCCGTGCTCTCCGCCGCGACCGCGGGCGCGTTCACCCTGCTCGAGGAACTGGGTCTCCCGGTCGACCTGCCGGGCGCGGGGCGGCTGCTCAATCGCGACGCGACGCTGGGTGCCGTCTGATGGCCGCCGCGACCAGGAAGAATCCGGGTCTCAACGTCGACTGGCATCCGGCCTCCCTGCCCACGGGCACCGGCATCCTCCAACGGACCGCCGTGACGGCCGACGGCAACGCGGCGAAGGGCACGCTGTACACGCCGACGGGCCGCGAGCCGCGTGAAACGACCGTCGTCGTACTGATGCACCCGCGGGTGGACTTCTCCCGCCATTACCTGATCCCGGCGCTGATCGAGGCCGGTCACGCGGTGTTCGCACAGCAGGCCCGGGACGCGGGCAACGACCTGCGCCTGATCCATGAGCAGACGTTGCTGGATCTGGCCGCCGGCCTGGAATGGCTCCACGGCGTGGGCTTCCGGCGAACGGTCGGGCTCGGCAACTCCGGGGGCGGCGGACTCCTGACCTACTACGTTCAGCAGTCGCTGCGTGCGCCGGAGAACCGGGTCGCCAGGACCCCGGCCGGGCGGCCCAGCGCGCTCGACAAGGCGGTCCTGCCCGAACTAGACGCGTTGGCCTACCTCGCCCCGCATCCAGGACAGGGCCCTCTCCTCGCGCGGTGCATCGACCCGTCGGTCACCGACGAGGAGGACGCGTTCTCCGTCGACCCCGCGCTCGATCCCTTCGCCGAGGAGAACGGCTACCGGCCGGCCCCGGAGAGCTCGGCCTACACCCCGGAGTTCGTGGCCCGCTACCGCGCGGCCCAGTTGGCGCGGATCGCCCGGATCGACGAGAAGGCACGGGCATGCGTCGCGGACGCCGCGGCCGCCCGCGCGGCGGTCAAGCGCGGGGACGGAACCGCCGAGGACCGCAGACGCGCGGGCACCGCACGGCTGATCACGGTGTGGCGCACGGACGCCGACCTGCGCGCGATGGATCAGAGCCTGGACAAGTCCGACCGCGCCTACGGTTCGGTCTACGGCGCCGACCCGGAAAAGACGAACTACGGCATCACCGGGTTTGGCCGGCTCGCCACCCCTGACGCATGGCTGTCGACCTGGTCCGCGCTGTCGTCCAACGCGGCGATCGAGAAGGCAGGTCCGGAGATGGTCCTGCCGACCCTGCTCGTCACCTACACCGCCGACAACTGCGTCTTCCCGAGCGACTTCGAAGGCATCGTCGCGGCCATCGGCAGCTCGGACAAGCATGTCGCCGGCATCGCCGCGGACCACTACGGCAACCCCGTCGGCGGCGGTGCGCGGGACGGCGCGGTCGCGCTCCTGGACCCGTGGATCCGTGAGCTGAGCTGATGGTCACCGGTGGTTCGCGCTGTGCGCGATGAGGAACGAGTCCGGCGCGCCGACCGACCGTTCCTGCCGCATCAGCGACTCGCCATGGAGACCGCGCTGTGCACCGCCGTCCTCAGATGGAGGTGGTTTCGGCAGCGCAGGGGCGGCGGGAGCCGGTGGGCCTGCTACCGGGTGGCTTTGTCGGCCGATGGGGCGAGCCCGGTGAACGCGAGGTCGACTATGGCGTTGATGTGGTCGGTGTCGGCTATGCGCGGGGTGAGCAGCCGGCGGTAGTAGGCGGCGCCGTAGAGCAGCTCGGTGACGAGGACCGGGTCGGCGTCGGAGCGGATCTGGCCTTCGCGCTGCGCCGTCCTTATGCGTTCGGCGGCGGCGCCCGCCAGGTGACCGATGAAGTTGTCCCAAAGGGCCCGATGGAGGTCGGGGTCGTGTTGGGCTTCGCCGATCAGTGCGCGGTAATGCGGAAAGACGTCCGGGTCGCCGAGGATGCGAGAGGCCGCCGCCATCTGTGCCTTGATGTCGGCGATGAAGTCACCGGTATCGGGGAAGGTCGCGTCCATCTTCCATGTGGACAGCAGGCCGTCCAGCAGCACGGCGGCCTTGGACGGCCACCAGCGGTAGATGGTGTTCTTGCCGACGCCGGCGCGGGCGGCGATGCCCTCGATGCTGAGTTTCCGGTACCCGACCTCCTGGCACAGGTCCATCGCGGCCTTGATGACGGCGTTGGCGGCCTCTTCACTTCGGCGCTCGGGACGTCTGGGTGACATGCGGACAGCATAGCCCTCAGGCGGCACGGAACGTTCCGTATTGACGAGAGTCCCGCCGCCGGGCATGCTGAGGCGACACGGAACGATCCGTGCCGTCTCAGAAGGACGACCCATGAAAGTTGAGTTCACCCACGACATCGCCTGCGTGTGGTCGGCGCTCGGCTACGCCCGCTTCCAGCGGGCCGCCGAGGAGCACCGGGCGGGTGGCGGCGAACTGGAAGTCGTCTTCAGGCCGTACCAGACGTCGGGCTCGTCAGCGGGAACGTTGCCGGGCTCCGGCCCTATCCAACTCGTCCCCGCCGTACGGGTCGAGCAGATCGCACGGGCAGCGGCGGTCGACGGCCTGGTGGTGGACCTCGACCGGATCGTGCCCGCCCACACCGCCCACGCGCACCGGCTCATCGCGCTGGCGGCCGCGCAGGGCGTCGCCGAGGACATGGCCGCGCGCCTTTACCGCGCCTACTTCAGTGACGGTATGGACATCGGTGACGCGAACGTGCTGCGAGGCTTGGCGTCCGCGATCGGCGTCAGATGGAACGGTGAGAGCGAGGGCGAGCGGCCCCGCGCGGAACCTGTGCGGTCCGCTCGCGCGACTGGCCCGCGAGTGCCGGTCTTCCGGTTTCCGGACGGGACCGTCCTCGTCGGAGCCGTGTCACTCGCCGCGCTGCGGAGCGAGCTGAGGCAGGCCGACCAAACGCATCGACGCGGTCGGCCATCGCCCGACCGCACGCCGACCGCAGAACCAGCGCTCTGACCGACGCCGCACACAGAGGCGCGAAGGCCAACCATGCTCTTGATATGAGCCTGTCCGATGGATCATCCGAGCTCTGGGTCACCTGCCGCGCCGTGGGCGGCCTTCAGGCCGGAGATCGCATCACTGGGAGAAGAACCAGGCGTGGGGCTACCTCGGCGGCAGGCCGGGGGGTGACGGCGTATCCGTACTGTCGGGCGAGCATATTGATCATTATTCGAACGCGACGCGTGGCGGGAAGGGGAGCGGGTTCCAGAACCTGGCCGTATTTCCCAACGAATACGGTCCGCCTCAGGCAGGACTGCGCGGGCGGACAAGCAGGCAGCGCCTGGAAAACGGCTGGCAGCCCCGATAGAAGAGGTCTCACCACAAGCACTCGGGGTCAATATCCGCCAGGCCGTCCGCCGCGGCGCCCTCACCCTCGTCCCCGACCTGATTGCCGCCATCGGCAGTTACATCGATGTCGCCGACCAGCGCGTCCGCTCGTATCGGGACCAAGCCGCCGGCGAAGTCCTACACGCCGCAACCCACCGTCAGCAGACTTCATATACGCGACACCAGGTGATGGACTACGCCTCACGGCGCCCAAACCGTATCCCCACCGGGCAAGCCTGTGGTCGTGCCGTTGGCCGTACAGTTTGAAGCCGGGCAAAAAGCCCGGCGGCACCGGAAGTGGGTACGCCGTGATCGTCGTGTACGGAGGGCGCCGTCCGTCGGAGTCCCAGGGGCAACTGCCGGCCGACTGCCTGCCCGCTGTCGAGGAACGCCTCGACGGCCTACTCGCCGACCTGCAGCCTCGGCTCGCCGTCGGCTCGGCCGCCGCCGGCACCGACCTCCTCGCCGCCGCGTCCGCCCTGAGGGCCGGGGCCGCTGTCGAACTTCTCGTCACCTCCGACACCGACGAATTCGTCGCCGCGTCCGTGGCGGACAAGGGAGCCGAATGGACGGATCGTTACCACGTCCTCACCGCCGCGCCGCGAAGCGAAGTGATCGAGCAACCCGGCCTCGGCACCGACGACGACGGGTTCGGAGAAATGGTGCGCCGCATCCTCGCCCATGCCGAGGAGGCTCGGCGCGATGGAGAGGAGCTCACCGTCGTGATCGTCAGTGCGGGCCGCCGGCCGGGGCGTGACCACAGCGAGGACATGGCGGACATCGCCGCCCGCCGCGGCCACCGCGTCGTCCGCGTCGACCCTCGGGGCTAGAGCCACCCCAGATCGCGTCCCCGCATCAGGGCCTGCGTCCGATTCATCGGCCTCGGATCAGCCGGGGTCGGTGGAGCGGCTGGCGCGCCACATCGTGTGCTCGCGGCTGATGGCCTCCTCGGCGTCGGCCACCTCGGCGGCCCACACCGCTTCCTCCTGGACGTCGCTCAGCCGGGAGTGTGTGATGGCCAGCTCGTTCGCCGCGAAGGCGTAGGCGCGTTCGAGGGAGGCGTGCTGCTTGACCGCCAGCCACGCGGCGGCGGAGCCGACGAGAGCGGCGCAGATGCCGGCGAGGTCTACGGAGAACACGTCGAACGCACGCAGGACGGCGGTGAGGATCCCCGAACCCTCGGCGGTGACCAGAACGATGCGCCAGAGGCCGGCTCGCCGCCTGTTGTACTCGGACTTGCTCGCGTACCAATTGCGCTGATCTTCGATGCGCCCGGCCAGGTAGGCCTCCCTGCGCTCGTGGAAGGGCCGGGAGCGCATGGCCTGGAGCTGCTCGCTCACGGCGGCTTCGGTGGTGGCGGCGATGCTCGTGCTCGGCGCGTCGTGGAGGAGTTCGGCGAGCTGGTCGCGGTAGTAGGCGCGGACGTCCTCCTCGGCGCTCGCGGCGCCGATTCTGAAGGGGGAGGCCCCGACCGCGTAGCGCCATGCCAGGGTCTTCGCCGACTCGGCGACCGCCCGGCCGTCGTACCACTGCGCTTCAGGCCGCCGGAACGCCAGGTAGAGCTCCAAGCAGGCGACCGCGGCGAAGGCCACCGCTCCGGCGATCGCCATCACGTCCACGGGGCCGCCCCCGATCCGGAGGCTGAACGCAGCGGAGACCGCGGCGACGACCGCGAGGACGAGGCGGGTCTTGGTGGCGCGGAGGAAGGCCCTCTGGCCCTGGAGCGACAGGCGGTCGGCGGACCGGTAGAGGGCGGGGAACGCGCTGTCGGGCAGCGCGGGCGGGTGAGCGGTCAAGCGTCGGCCTCCGGGACGAGTGCGAGCAGTCGGTCGATCACCTCGGGCGGGTCGCCCGCCCTGCGGAAGAACTCGAGTTGGCGGCGCATGGACTTGCGCTGCTCGCCGTTGGCGCCGCGGGCGGCCGCCGCGTAGTACCCGATCGCTTCGGTGAGGAGGTCCTGTTCTGGTTCCTCTGCGAGGAGGTGGCGGTGCAGCGCGAGTTCGCCGAGCGTCGCCCGGAGCCAGCCGCTGTCCGGCGCCTCCGAGCTGTTCTTCACGGCGAACCGGACGACGGGAACGATCTCCTTGACCTCCTCGAGATCCTCCGCGCTGCCGAAGTGCTGCCCGCGCAGGCGTAACAGGGCGATCAGGTTGATGCCGGGGTAGTAGTTCGCCGGATCGGCCATCAGGCCTTTCCGGTAGGCGCTGATCGCCTTCTCCATGTGGGATTCCATGGACCCGCCCGCCTGCAGGGTCTGCTTGGCGGCGCTGCCCAGGAGGCTGAGCGTTTCCGCGGACTGCGGGTACCGCTCGTCGAGCGTGGTGAGCAGCTTCACGGCCCGCAGCAGGTTCTGCAGACGTTCGGCCTCGTCGGCGGCAACGCGATGGATCAGCGTGAGCGCGAATCGCTGCTGCAGGATGATGTCCGTGAGATCCGTGTCCGCGCTCGCCAGCGGCTCGAGCGAAGCGGCTGCCTTCTCGTAGTTGCCGAGAGTGAGGTAGGCGAGGCCTACCTGCCGGTGCAAGGTGCGTCGACTCGCGTCCGGAAGGTCTGTCTCCTCGATGCGGTCGGACACCGCGGCCAGCCGGTCCTCGGCACGTAGGTCGGACGCGATCGAGATCTCCTCGACGAGATCCGCCATGGCCTCCGCGGACGCCACTTCGCGCTCCTCTGCCCTCTTGGGCAGGACGACCTCGCGCAGTCCTGGTAAGGCCACGAAGACCGGGCTGGTCAGGTCGCCCGGGCATGACCTGGCCAGAGCTTCGCGCACGGTGCGGATGCCCATGATCGCGTCCCGCTCCGGAACCTCGCGAAGCCTGCGGCGGTACCGGTGCACCGGCATGTGATCGACGTCGAACGGGGGGAGAGTGCCCTCCGGGGCGACGAGCAGGCTGCCATGGGGACGCCAGGCGTGCCGGACGCCCAGCTCCCACAGCACGTTGGCATTGAGCGTCGCGAGATCCGCCACGAACAGGTCGGAGGTCGCGATCTCTCTCAGCATCGTGAGGTCGATGGACTCCCGGCCGAGTTCGTATCCAGCGCGGAAAGGTCGGTATCCGCGGTCGACGAGGGCCGGCACGATAATGCGAAACCATGTCTCATCGGACTCGTAGCCCTTCATGGGCGGCGCGGCCTCTGTCCTGCTCCCGTAAGGCATGGCAACGAAGGCGACCGGGAGCCTGTGCTTCGCCACGGTCGGATCCAGGCGCAGCACGAGATGGCCGTTCAGCTCGGCGAGCTTGGCCAGAAGCGCGGCGGGATCATTTTCGTCATCATTCGCGGATCCCACGTCGAGGACCACTAATTCTTCCTCTTCGTCGAGGGAGTCGTGGGCCTTCTTCAGTATCGGACGTGCGAGGAGGGTGGGCTCCGCGTCGTCCGAGAAGGCGGCCGATATCCGGACGACCTCGGTTCGCCTGGCGGTGGCGAGGTCGTAAAAGGGCTTCGGCACGTCCTTCGGGCCGGCCGGTCCGCTCCCGGCGGCCGGCGTGAGCAACTGGACGGGGACGTCGGCACGGACGGCCGCTTCTGCCGGCAGCGGATCGGCACCCGCGAGGGCCGGGCCGATGGCAAGGCGGGGATGCAGCCCACGGAAGATGAGTTGCAGGGAGTCCAGCGCATGCTGCCTGGCCCCGGGGGGAAACGCGGCTTGAGCGATGTGACGGGCAGTGAATGCGATGATCATTATAACGAGTTCCGTCGTCGCCCTTCTCGTTCCACAATGTAACCACCGGTCTCCCTTAACCGACACCAGGTGGCCGCCATCGGTCGAGAGCGGGTATGGGCGGTTTCTCGTGTTCCGGGAGGCGGGTGGTGCACGGATCCACGAGCAAACGAGATCAGTCTCGGAGCGCGCCTGGGCGGCCGGCGGCCGTGTCGGGAGAGCCGCCGTCCGGTCTGAGGGCCGATCACACCGCCCTGCGAAGCTTCATGGGCACAGCTCCCTGAAGGGCAACCCGGATGCATATTGCCGCCATTCCTTCTTGGTGAGGGAACGACCGGCGCGGGCGCACAGTTGGGCCTCTTGGTCGACTGTGTCGCGCACGTCCCAGATCGTCGGAACGCCCTTTCGGTCGATCGTCGTGAGCCGGCGGCCGTCGGAACTGAACTGCAGGTCGCCGGCGGGGGCGGACGCCGTGGGCAGCGGCGCACCGATGAGGCTCTGGCTGGCGGCGTCCCACAGCCAGGCGGCGCCGTCGATGCCGGCGGCCACCAAGGTTCGGCCGTCCGGGCTGAACCTGACCGTATAGACGTGCGCGACCGGCCCCGTCAGTTCCGCGTTCACCGAACGATGCTGATCGGTGCTCCACAGACGCACCTTCCCGTCCTGCCCGCCGGCGGCAAGCATCCTGCCGGTCGCGTCGAAGGCAACGGAGTAGGCGCGCTGCACATGACCGGCGAAGGGCTTGCCCACGATTTCTCGCGTGCGCGGATCCCACAGCCGGACGGTGGAATCGTCGCTGCTGAGAGCAAGGACGCGGCCGTCCGGGCTGTACGCGACGCCGGTGATGACACCGAAGTCCCCGTTGATCGACGCTGGGCCGGTGGGTCTTCGCGCACCGACGTCCCAGATGAGAAGCGAACCGTCTCGAACGGCGACGGCGAGGTACCTCCCACCGGGGCTGAACGCGGCGTCCACGATGACGGGGACGTCCCGGTCGAACACCGTTCCGCGCAGGGCGAAGGTCCGGGCGTCCCACAACTGGAGCGCGCCCCCGCTCGCGATGGCCAGAACGCCGCCGTCCGGACTGGTCAGCGCGAAACCGGGAGCCTTGCGAGTGGCGGTGCGCACCGAGCCCAGTAGCCGGCCCGACGCCACGTCCCGCGTTTGCACGGTCCCCCTGCTGTCGCTCGTGACCAGCACCCGCGCATGGTCGACAAACGAGATCGCGCGGTGGCCGTGCGCCATGTACGGCTGCGCCAATGGACGGTGGAGCGAAGCGTCCCAGAGGCGGACGGTGCCATCGCCGCAGACGGTAGCCAGAAGCCGCCCGTCCGGAGAGACGGCCACCGCGCGGATGTCCCGGCTGTGTCCGGCAAGCGGTGACTCGACCGGACGTCGCGTCGCCACGTCCCACAGTTGCGCGGTGCCGTCGGCGCTCGCGCTCGCCATCGTTCGGCCGTTGGGGCTGAACACCACACCGGTGACCCCCTTCTTGTGAGCGGCCACACCCCCCAGCAGGCGCTGGGTCGAGGCATCCCACAACTGGACGGTGCCGTCGGCGCTCCCCGTGGCGACGATCGTGCCATTGGGCGAAACAGCGGCGGAGGAGTACCCCCAGCACGCGCTCGATTCCATGGGTTTCCAGGAAGTTCTTCAGCTCCCAGTCCACCCATGGCGATGTGGCGGATTCCGGGCCGGCCAGCAGAATGAAGAAGCGGGATCTGTCGAGAGCAGGACGGATCTCGGCCCTCATGTTCGCGGTCGCCGACATCGACGTGTCGTCGAGGAATACGTGCAGGGCGCGCCGTCCGTACCACGGTGCGGTGAAGCGGTGCAGGCCTTGCTTGAGCAGCAGAGCGAGCCATTGATCGGCTTCTTGGTTGTAGGAGAGGAAGGCGTCGTAGTCGTAACGGCGCGGCGCGCCGGATGTCCCGGTAATGTTCTCGCGATAGAACGTCATCTGGTCCTGCAGTCGGCGTCGTCGTTCTTCCGGCCAGCATCGTCGACCGACGGTATGCCCACTGACAGGTGTCCGTGCGACCTCTCGGCGTCACGCGACCGGTAGTGGCCTGACGTTCGGCGGCTCGGCATTCTGTCGCGGAAACTTCCGCGTGGCTGGGCGCGGTGCGAATGCGGCCATGTGTGGCCAAGATCCAGGTCCGTTATGTCCAAGTCCGGCTGGCTAGCCTATTCGCAGTCAGAGCTTGCGGTGATGCGCTTGTCTTCTGCGGTGAACGTCATGCGCGGGCGGCATCGGTATGGAGGCCTGTGCATGACGCTTCATGAGAGACCGGCACGTCACTCCGAGAAAGTCGGATTCGACGCCTTTATCTCGTACGCACGGGGGGACGAGGCGATCGCCGCCGAGTTCCAGCGTGCTCTCGCGCGTTTCGCGAAATCCTGGTACCGGCTGCGGGCATTGCGGATCTTTCGTGATCGTGCCGTGCTCACGACCGGGCCGCGGCTGCGCGAGACCCTGCACGATGGTCTGCGCCTGAGCCGTTCGCTCATCCTGCTCGCGTCGCCCGCGGCGGCGGCGTCCGAGTGGGTCGACGAGGAGGTCAGGTTCTGGCGGACGGCGAAGCCGTCGGGGACGGTCTTCCTCCTCGTCGTCGAGGGCCGGATCGGGTGGGATCCGGTGCGCGGCGACTTCGCCCCCGGCCGGACCGATTGCCTTCCTCCCGCCGCCTACGGTCTGTTCCGTGAGGAGCCCTCGTGGGGCGACCTGCGCGGTATCGGTATCGAGGAACTTCGCGCCTCGCCCCGTTTCGTCGATGCGGTCGTCGACGTAGCCGCGCCGCTGCACGGCCGTAGCAAGGACGAGATGTTCGGCGAGGACGTGCGGCAGCATCGCCGGGTCCGCCAGATCGTCACCGGAACGGTGGCCGTCCTCGCCGTCATCACCGCTTTCGCGGTCACGGCCGCCATAGTCGCCGTGCATCAGCGGAACACGGCGGAGCGCCGTGCGGCCATCGCCGAATCGCGGGAACTGGCCATGCGCGCGACCAACACCTACTCTTCGGACCCCCATGCGGGATCGGAACTAGCTGTGCGAGCGGTGCGGCGCTACAAGACCGCCGAGGCCGTGGAGGCATTGCGGACCGGGCTGGGCCTGAACCATCAGCGCGCCGCCCTGCGCAGTGCCAGGGGGGCGATGTCGGCCGTCGCGATCTCGTCGGACGGATCCGAGGTCGCGGCCGGCTCAGAAGGCGGCGAGGTGCGCCTCTGGCGGCCGGGAGAGCGCGGTCAGGGCAGGCGGTTGCTCACCAGGCCTTCGGCCGTCACGGCACTGGGCTTCGCACCGGTCGGCCGGCGACTCGTGATCGGCGACGGCGGCGGCGGAGTGGTCCTGGTCGACGTGCGGACCGGCGCCGCGATCGAGCTCCGCGGACACACTGCCGGGCCGGTGCGGACCGCGGAGTTCAACCCGGACGGATCCCGGGTCCTGACGACCTCCGATGACGAGACCGCCCGGCTCTGGGACGGCCGTACGGGGCGTCTTCTCGGGAGCTTCCGGGACAGTGCCGCCTATCTGGACGCGCCCCACTTCAGCCGCCGACGCGGCCTGTTCGTCACCCGCACCGATGACCAGGCGGTCGTTCGCACGGTGCGGTCTGGAACGCAGGTGGCCGCCCTCGACCACGGTGCGGCGGTGGCGGCGGCCACCTTCAGCCCTGACGGAACACGCCTGGTGACCGGCGGTTTCGACGACACGGCCAAGCTCTGGGACGTGCGGAGCGGACGGCGGATCGCCTCGCTCGCCGGTCACCGCGAGGCGGTGCGGAGCGTGGCCTTCAGCCCCGACGGCTCCCTGGTCGCCACGGCCGCGCACGCCACGCGGGTGGATTCCGATTTCACCGCTCGCGTGTGGGCGGCCGATGACGGACGTCCGGTGGCGACACTGCGGGGGCACACCGCTGCGATCCGGCGAGTGACCTTCCTTGACGGCGTCCGGGTGCTCACCGCCTCCTACGACGGCACGGCCCGGATCTGGGAGGCGCGCACCGGTGAGCAGAGGGAGAGTCTCATCGGCCACGGCCAGACCCTCTGGGACGCTGTGTCGGATTCGGCGGGCCGCACCGTGGCGACGGCGGGCCAGGACGGGACCGTCCGCGTCTGGGACGCCGGGGCGGGCGAGCCGCAACTGACGGTGCCGCTCCTCAACGCCTCCGACGCCGGTGTGCTCGGCGGTGGCCTGCTCGCAGTCGTCGCGGACCGAGAGGCGCGCATCGTCCGGCTGAGCGATGGGCGCACGGTGTCGTCATTGAGGCTGCCCGGAACGCATGGGCCGCTGCTGCGCGTCGCTCCTGACGGGAGACGCGTCGGCATCGACGCCAACGGCTTCGTCACGTCCTACGACCGGGGCAGGGGCCGCTGGGGACCGAGCATCACCGCCGAGGAGAACTTCTACAGCCTCGATGCGTGCAACCGCGATGTCAGCAGAACTCTGGTGTTGCGTCCCCGGCCTGCGGCACCGCAGATACGCGGACTGACGGGCCGACGCACGGCGGTGACCCTGCGGATGCCACTCACCACGTGGGTGACGTCCGTGGCCTTCAGTCCCGACGACCGCTACCTGGCACTGGCGACCACCGACGGGGTCTTGAGGGTCTTCGACACCGGCACCGGCGCCGAACTGCGGCGGCTGACCCTGGCGGACAAGGCCTTCACCATGGTGTTCAGCCCCGACTCCGCAGCGCTCGCCGTCGGCGGCGGCTCCGACCTCGAGAACAACTCGCGGAACACCGACGGCCGCCTCTACGACGTCCCCAGCGGGCGGCTCCGGGCGACGTTCAAAGGCCATACTCAGGCCATCCGCGCCATGTCGTTCAGCCCGGACGGCAGGGCCCTCGTGACCGCCGCCCAGGACGACACCGCCCGAATCTGGGACGCGCGCACCGGCCGGGAGTTGCATGAGCTGCGCGGCCACACCGGCGAGGTCTGGGCGGCGGAGTTCAGCCCGAATGGTGAGTTCGTCGTCACCGCGGGAGGGGATCGCACCGCGCGGGTCTGGCGTGTCTCGACCGGGCAGCCTGTCGCTGTTCTCCGAGGCCCCGGCGACAGCGTCGGGTCTGTGCATTTCGACGGCGGCGGCACGCGGGTCGTCGCTACGAGCAGCGACGGCGTACGGGTCTTTGCCAGCGATCTGTTCGGTGACGCCGATGCCCTGCTCGCCGCAGCGCGGAGACAGGGGGTCGAATGAGCGACCGGGCCTTGCGAGGGCGGGCCCCGGTCACTTGATCATTCCCGGCGGCCGCATGCCGGGTAGCCGGCCTCTGCCCCCGTGGCGCCCACGGGGGCACACGACTGCGCCGCTGTGCTGGATGGCGCCCTACTGACGACGAACTGACACCCATGGCTCAACTGTGCAGCCTTCAGGAGCGTCAGGCCTACCGACCTGGCCGACGCTGCCACGACATACCGGCTGGGCAGGCGGCAGACTCTGACCGGGCGGGAGGCGGTCAAATGGCGGGCAGATCCACGTCCACTTTCCGGACTGGGACTCCAGCGAACAGAACGCGCCGACCCATCTGGCTCCGCTCCTGCACTAGGCCGAGGCCGAAGGACTGATCACGGGACGGCGCTGGACGACCTGGCTGAGAGCGAGGCAATCCACAGTTGGTGGCCCGGTGAGTACGAGGCCGAGACCGCCGCATTCGGCGGCCAGGACCGCTAAGCCACGCCGCTGCCCCAGCGGCAGTTGGCGCGGTTGTCGCCCCAGTACTCGCAGACCTTGACGAAGACGGATTTCCCGTCGGCGAAGTAGTTGGTCGCCCAAGAACGGCATTGGCCGTCGTGGGATGGATCCTGGAAGTAGTACCAGACGACGGCGTCGGGATCGAGCGGGTCGTTGCCCTCGACGTACGCCTCGATTCCCCGGCCGTCGGTCAGGTTGTCGCACACGGTGATCTTCTCGTACGAGGGGTATCCCGAAAGATCCGCATCGAAGAACACCGCGCCGCTGTGGGTTTCCGTGTACAGCCAGCCGACGTTCTCCGGGTCCGCGGCGGCCGCCGGCGATGCGGCTCCGAAAACCAGTCCCGCCACGGCCGCCGCCAGGCACAATGGACGCGCGAATCGCGATACAGAGCGCATGCGGAATCTCCGATCCGGTCACTTCGGCCACGACCGACGTGACCGGATCGCATGCTATTGAACAAGATCGACTTCTGTCCACGGCCGCCAGGCGAGGGCGCTGGGCCGGAGCTGAAAGACCACGGTCACCAGGTGGTGTTTGCCTGGTGTGTGGAGACAGACCTTGAAGAAGCGCCGAGGTCCTGCCCGGAAATCTTTCGGCGAGCACTTCGTAGTCCTCGGTGGTGCCGTTGCCGTACTTCCTGTTCGTCGGCCAAATGCGGGTCAGGCGTCATGACCCGCTAGTCACCGACCTTGTGCTGGAGCATCTGCAGCGCCGCGCTCCCGCGGAGGTAGATCGAGCGGTGGAACATCTGATCGCGGCCCGGGTCGGCGGTCATGACGTATCAGAACGCGGTCCGTCCCGGCGGCATGGGCGGCGGGTCGGCGTAGATCTGCTCGAACGCGGACTGCGCGGATTGGCCGCCGTGCTTCTCCGTCCGGTACTTCTCCGTCCAGAGCGTGTAGCCCTCGTTCAGCCAGACGTCCTTCTCGCGGGCGGGGGTGACGCTGCGTCTCGGCCCAGCGCGTCGGCGAGCCGCGCATCCACACCGCGTTGTGCATCGGACGCACCAGACCGATCGCCGCGATGCTTGCCGACACCGCCGAAAGCGACGTGCGCTCCAACATCATGGGCCGGTCACCTGCGCAGACCTCGTCTTCGGCAAGCGCAGGGAACCGCTCGTCGAGGCGGACGCGGGCGGCGAGCTGCGGATGGCCTCCTTCGGGATCGTCGGATCCCGGGGCACCCGCACCGCAGGCTCGCAGAGGTCATGAAGCCTGCTCCAGGACGTATTCGGCGACCTGGGCGTGGGTGGCGTACCAGACGCCCTGCTGCGCGTCGATGTGCTCCAGCAGTTCGCGTAGTACGGCCATGCGGGAGCGGTGGCCGATGACGTGCGGGTGCATGGTGAGCTGGAACAGCCCGCCCTCCTCGAGCGCGGCGTCGAACTCGTCGCGCCAGATCCCCGCCACGTCCCCCGCCACGTCCCCGGCGGCGGGCACGCCCGGAGCATGCTCGCAGCCCCGGCTGCTGTCGTCCCGCGCTCAGGCCGGTCAGGGTCGGACGTGACGATCTTTTTGTGTACGTCCGGGCGAGTAGACCAACCGGCGATGTGGCTGGTGCGGCGGATTCCGTCCTGGCGCGACCGGCTGCGTCCGATGGACGGCATCCTGCTGCGGTGCTTCGCGCAACACCATGCACCGCTCGGCCCTGGGGGAGATCGCCCGCTACGGCGTGGTGCGTCCCCATGGGCAGTGCGCGTCGGCCGTCCGCGGGAGGACCTCCTCGCCCCAATGCGGGAAATCGGCCCCCGCGCACAGCCGGCCGGCAGACCCTCGTCCCCGGTGGTCAGCGCTGTCCGCTCCTATCAAGCGATCGTTTTCAGTCCGTAGGAGGCGAGGTCGTCCTGGTAGGGGAATGAGCCGGGCCTATAGGCGCACCAGGGCTCCTCCGCGTACGGGTCGCCCGAGGTGGCCAGAGCGCGTGAGCGCGAGCCGCCGCAGATCGTCCTGAACTCGCAGGCGCCGCAGCGTCCGGTCAGGTTGCCGGGGTCGCGCAGGCCGGTGAACAGGGGAGAGGTCCGGTAGATCTCGGTCAGCCGGTCGTGGCGGACGTTGCCCGCCGGGGTGGGCAGGAAGCCGCTGGGGTGCACGGTGCCCTGGTGGGAGACGAAGACGAACCCGCGCGCGGAGTTGACGTCCATGGGTGGGCGGCGTGCCCGCCGCAGGGGGAGATCGAGTTCGGTCAGCCGCTCCAGAAGGGTCTGGTAGAGCGTCCCCAGGCCGAGAACGGCCACGTGGTCGGCACCGTGCCGCCCAAGGACCTCCCGCTGGACGGCGACGCGGCGGAAGTGGTGCGCCTCGGTGGTGCGGGCGGGGACGAAGGCGCCGGCGTCGTAGACGAAGTTGAGGACGTCTTCGACCTGGTGCGGGTCGAGCCCGGGCAGCAGCTTTCCCCGTCCGGTCGGGACGAGCAGGAACGCGCTCCAGGTAAGCGCTCCCATCTGCTGGACGATGCGGACGATCTCCGGCAGGTCGGTCAGGTTGTGCCCGGTGACGGTGGTGTTGATCTGCACTTTGAGGCCGAGGTCGAGGGCGGCCTGCCAGGCGTCCAGTGTCCAGCGGTAGACGCCGGGTGTGGCGCGGAAGGCATCGTGGATGCGCGCGTCCGAGCCGTCCAGGCTGAGAGAGATGGCTCGCGCGCCGGCCTCCCTCAGCCCGGTGAGACCGTCCTTGGTGAGCGTGGGTGTGCCGGACGGTGAGACCGCGACCGGCAGGCCGAGGCGGGTGCCGTGCCGGACGAGTTCGTACAGGTCCGGTCGCTGGAACGGGTCGCCGCCGGTGATGACGAACAGCGGCGGCGGGGACCCGAACTCGGCCACCTGGGCCATCAGGCCGCAGGCCTCGACGGTGGTGAGTTCGCCCGGATCGCGGTCGGGGCGGGCCTCGGCGCGGCAGTGCCGGCAGGCCAGCGGGCACGCCTGGGTGGCCTCCCAGATCACGATGAACGGCCGGTCGGCGGGATCTTGGCGAGGGGTGCGGATCTGTTTCATGAGCTCAGCAGGTAGTCGACGGCGTCGGCGGCGGCGTAGTCGGCGCCGACCTTGTGAACGAGTCCGGGCAGGAATCCGAGATCCTGGCCGAGCGTCAGGAGGGGCGGTTCGACGTAGCCGTCCGGCCGGTGCTGTGCGAGGCCGACGTCGGCGACGAGCGCGTTGCACAGGCAGCGACGGCCGACGGTGTCTTCGAGTGTCCCGCCCTTGCGGACGTGAGTGTCAACGGGTTCGGCGGGGCATCGGTAGCCGACCGCGCCGTTCTGTTTCAGATAAGGGGTCCGCAGGTAGCTCAGGTCGCACAACCTGGGCCGCTTCTCGTAGACGTCGTCGTCGGTAAGGGTTCCCGGCAGCGTGGCGACTTTGAACGGGAACCCGGTCGGGGAGGCGTAGGGATCGTTGCGGATCCGGAGCGTGCCGTTCAGAGCCTCCTGGACCAGTCGTCGCCGCAGTGCGGGGTCGAGGCCGGAATCTCGGCTCAGCGCGAAGATGCTGCCGGCCTGGATGCCCGCGGCCCCGGCCGAGCGGGCCTCCGCCAGCGTGCCGGGCCGTGCGTATCCTCCGGCCACCCAGAACGGCAGGCCGAGCGCGCCGACCTTTTCGAGATCGATCCGGTCACGCCGTCCGTAGATCGGCTCGCCGTCGTCGTCCAGGCGCATCCGTCCGCGAGGCGGCGCGCTGTGTCCGCCCGCGATCGCCGTCTCCAGGACGAACCCGTCCGGCCGGGTGGCCGGCGTCCGGTGCAGGTACATCGCGAGGACGGACGAAGAGACGATGGCGAGCAGGCGTGGCCGAGCCCGCGCGGGGCCGGCCAGTGACCCCGGATCGAAGGTGAGGGTGCGGCCGTCGTCGGCGCCGGCGACGCTGATCGTCAGGTGGCCGGGGGAGCCGGCGGCCAGGGCGTCCAGGAGCGCGGGGATCTCGCTGGGGATGCCCGCCCCCATCAGGACGTAGTCCACTCCGGCCAGCATCGCCCCGTAAGCGGCGGCGGGGGTGGCGAGCTGGATCTTCTCCAGGTAGTTGACTCCGATCGGGCCGTCATGTCCCTGCTTGGCCAGCCAGACCTCGGCGAAGTTCCCGGCGACGGTCAGTTCGTCGCGGATCCTGTTCGGGTTCAGGCCGAGTTTCGGTACGGGCCGGAAACGCTGACCCGGCTCGATCCCACCCGGAACGTAGTAGCGCCGCAGGATCCGCTCGGTCACGTCCGGCAGCGGGAAGGAGGCGAGCGCCCGGCGCAGGTGGCCGCCCTCGTCTCCGGCCTGGAGCCCGCGTGCCAGCAGGGCGTCCAGTGCCACTCCGGAGACCACGCCGAGCTGACCCGTCCGGGCCACGGCGCGTGCCAGCCGCCATCCCGACACGCCCGCGCCCATGCCGCCCTGGATGATGAGAGGGGAAGGACGCTCAGACATCACGGTCCCGAGCCGTCCGGTGCTCGGTGCGGAACACCTCGGTGAATTCATCCACGACGGTCATGGTCCGCCTTTCTGGATCGTGAGTTTCGGGTCGTGCGGGTCTTCGGGTGCCGTGGCGGTCAGATGCGGGTCAGGACTTCGGGGAACGGCCGGCGCGGCGTGCCGGGGACCGGCGGCCCGTATCCGAACCGGATGATCGCCTGGATGTGGCCATGCGATGCCGGGGCCGTGGCGGTGGACGCCCCAACGCGCATGTCCAGGGGCTGGGACAGCAACGAGGCCGACACCCCGTGCCGCTCGGCGGTCAGCAGAACCCGCTGCAACGCCTGCCCGGCCCGCAGCCAGTCCGCCGGGCCATCGCCCTTCGTGAGCAGGACGCCGAGCTGCGGCCGGGCGGTGAAGTGCTCGGCCTTCCGCCCGGGCACCGGCCCGGCCAGGCCGAAGTCCCGCATGGGGACACCGCGCCCGCTCGGGCGCGGCCCGAAGGCGTACCGGGGGACGCCGTCCCCGCAGGCGCGGTCCGGCGTCCACCGGGCCAGCTCGGCGACATACTCGTCAGCGGAGGCCAGCCGCTCGTCCGCGGCGGCGACGAGGCTGAGCAGGTATGCCGTGGTCTGCGGGCCCGGCAGGGCCAGCGCCGCTCCCTCGGTCCGCACGGCGGACATCAGTTCCCGGCGGACCGGCTGCGGCACCAGGCGCTTGCTGAACGGGTGCCGGTTGGTGCGCCGATGCGGAATCGCCGCGTACAGTTCCGCCTGCTCCAGCGAGGGCATGGGCGCGTCCACGGCCCGGACGGACGCCAGCAGCGTCGCCCGGCCTAGAGCCTCCGGGAAGAACTCGATCTGCGGCCGGTGGCCGGTCATGCGGATCGCCAGCCGCAGATTCAGCAGGGCGGCCCCGCAACTGATGTGCAGGGCCTGGCCGCGCGGGTCGATCACGGTCAACCTGCGGTCGAGGTCGGCGTGCAGTTCCATGGCCGCCGCGCCGTTGAGCCGGAAGCGCCACGGTTGGGTGTTGTGCACCGACGGAGCCGCGATCGCCGCCGTCACCAGGCGCCGGACCCCCGCGTGCGTCGCAAAGGGGTGAGGCATGGGCCCTCCTCCACATGCTGCCGCTGTCAGCGCCACACTTACGGTCATTCGACAGGGCGTCCCAGGGACGAAGGTCCCACCGTGCGGGGACCAAAGCCCGCACGCCGAGGTCATCACCGCCGCGGGCCCGCGGAGCCTCTGGCGGACAGCAGCGCGGCACCGAGTCCGGTGAACAGGACGCCCAGACCACCGGCCAGCAGGGTGACCTGCCACGCCTGATAGGCCGACATCAACGACGCCCGCAGCATCTCGCCGGTGAAGGCGGCCCGCTGGAGGTCGGCCGGCTTCTCGTCGTCGCTGCCATCCGCCCTCACCGCCTCCGGCACGGCGCCGATCTGCGCACAGGTGCGGCCCGCGGTCGTTCCGACGAGATTCTTCTCGCAGGGCCGCCCTCTGGAGCAGAGGCCCTGACGCGCCGGTGAGCCCACCCGGCGGCACCTGACCCGTCCTACGCGAGGTGCGGGCCGGGTGCCGCCGGGTCCGTCGTCAGCGGGGGTTGGCGGAGCGCCAGGCGACGTAGTCGGCGACCGCCCTGGCGACGTCGAACCCCGGCGTGGAACCGGTGTCGCCTGTGAGCCGGGCGATGGCGAGGTAGGGGTCCTCGCGGGGGCCGTTCCGCCGTCCGGGCCGCAGGTCGAGCCGCGGACCGGGCGGGAACGCCTCCAGGGCGCCCGCGAACTCGCCGCTGCGTTCGAGGCGGTTCAGCGCTCGGCCCGGTCGTAGCGGAGGCAGATCGCGCCGCTCTCGGTGACCTGGCTGGAGGCCAGCGTCCACGACGCGGACAGGCCGTCGGGGAACAGCCGCGCGCCGCCGCCGACGAGTTCGGGGCACAGCGTGATGCTCAGCCGATCCACCTCCCCTGCCTGAAGGAGGCTGCGGATGACGCTGGAGCTGGCCAGGACGATGATGTCGCCGCCCTCCTGCTCGCGCAGTTGCTTGACCGCCGTGACGGGGTCGGTGCCGGCGATCCGCGCGTTGTCCCAGGCGGCCTCCGTGAGCGTGGTGGAGAAGACGACCTTCTCGACCTGGTTGAGCCAGCGGGAGAACTCCCGGTCCCGCGGGTCGGCGCTCTCGTCGTCGGCGACGGCGGGCCAGAACCCGGCGAAGCCCTCGAAGTTCTTGCGGCCGAGCAGGGCGGTGGTGGCCGTGCCGGTGACCGCCACCATGTGGTCGCGGGACGCGGACGACATGGCGTGGGGGACGATCCAGCTCATGTCGTACTCGCCGCCGGGGCCGTTCACGCGGCCGTCCAGGGACAGCGTGATGTTGGCGGTGACGGTGCGGCGGGCGTTCTGTCCGGTCATCGAACGGTTCCTTTCGGTCGTGGGCGATACCCCTTCACAGTGGCGGCATCGATGGCAGGCTGTCGTCGTCAGAGTTGGTGACATCCGGTCCGGGCTTGGAGGGGGCGATGACCGGTTCTGTCGTCAGCCCCGTGCTGGTCGGACGGGACGACGAGATCGCCGTGCTGCGGGCGGCCTACGAGCGGTCCCGGGCGGGCCGCCCCTCGACGTTCCTGGTCGGCGGGGAAGCGGGCATCGGCAAGTCGCGGCTGGTCGCCACGGCGATGGGGGAGTTGCCCGGTGATCCGCTGGTGTTGTCCGGCGGATGCCTGGAACTCGGCTCGGAGGGCGCCCCGTACGTACCGTTCGTCGCCGTACTGCGCGATCTGGTGCGCCGCCTCGGCCGCGACCGGGTGGCGGCGCTGCTTCCGCCGGGCGGGACCGCGCTCGGCGACCTGCTGCCCGACCTGGGCCCGGCGCCCGCGCGGTACGGACCGGCCAGGCTGCTGGAGGAGATGCTGACGCTGCTGGCCCGGGCGGCGGAGGCACGGCCCGTCGTCGTGCTGGTCGAGGACCTCCACTGGGCGGACGCGTCGAGCCGGGAGCTCTTCGCCTACCTGGCCCGCAACCTGACGGGCGCCGCGGTGCTGCTGCTCGGCACCGTCCGAACCGGCGAACTGGCCGCCCGGCACCCGAACTCGCGGATGCTGGCCGAGCTGGGCCGCGGCGGCGCGGTGTCGCGCATCGACCTCGGCCCGCTGGAGCGCCGGCACGTCACCGCGCTCCTGGCGGCCGTGGACGGGCGGCCGCCCGACCCGGCGCGCAGCGTCCGGGTCTACCGGCGCAGCGGCGGGAACCCGCTGTTCGTCGAGGCGCTGAGCGCCGCGGGCGAGACGCCGCCGGGCGACCTGCGTACGCTCCTGCTCACCCGGGTCACCGACCTGCCGGACCTGGCCCGCGAGGCGCTGGAGGCCCTGGCGGTGGCGGGGGCCGAACTGGACGACGAACTCGTCCGCGCGGTCGCCGGCGGTCCCGCCCGCGAGCTCGGGGACGCCCTCGGCGACCTGACCGCGCGGGAGTTGGTGGTGGCGCGGGAGAACGGGTACGCGATCCGCCACGACCTCCTCCGCGAGGCGGTGTACGACGCGTTACCGCCGCCCCGGCGGCGGCGCATGCACGCCCGTTACGCCGCCGCTCTCGCCGACCGCGCCGCGTCCGCCGATCCTGCCGCGAGCGCCACCGCCCTGGCCCAGCACTGGACGGCGGCGGGCGAGTTCGAGAGGGCGCTGCCCGCCGCATGGCGCGCGGCCGGCCGCGCCGGCGGCCAGAACGCCTACGACGAGCAGCTCCACCAGCTGGAACTCGTCCTGGACCACTGGCCGAAGGTGCCAGAGCCGGTCGAGACCATCGGCGTCGACCGGACGGTCGTGCTGGAAAGCGCGGCCACGGCGGCGTTCAACGCGGGCAGGTCGGCCGCCGGCGTGGCGTACGGCACCGCGGCGCTGGACGAGGTGGACCCGGCGGTGGAACCGGAGCGGGCGGCCCGGCTGCTCGGCCTGCGCGGCCGGTTGCAGAGCCGCATCGACGGCGGGGGACGCGACGACCTTCGCCGGGCGGTCGCGCTGGCGCCGCCCGAGGCGTCGCAGGACTTGCGCGCACGGCTGCTGTCGGCCCTGGCGTTCGTGGAGTTCATGGCGCTCGACCTCGACGACTGCCAGGGGCACGCCGCGCAGGCCCTGGACATCGCCGACCGCATCGGCGACGACGCCCTGCGCGCGCCCGCCCTGCTGGTGCTGGGCGCGCTCCACGGCACGCGCGGCGACCTGGACTCCGCGGCCGACGCCTTCGCCGAGGCCCGCCGCGCCGCCGATGCGGCCGGTGACGCGCACACATTCCTGACCACGTTCCAGTGGGAGTCGACCTTCCTGAGCGACAGCGGGCGGTACGAAGAGGCCGTCGAACTCGCCCGCACCGGAGAGTCGGCCGCCGAACGGCTCGGCCAGGCCCGGTCCCGCGGCAGCATGCTCGCCCACGCCCGCTGTGTCCCCTTGCTGTTCCTGGGGCGCTGGGATGAAGCCCTGCGCGTCGTCGACGAGGCCCTCGCCCTGGCGCCGCCCCCGCTCTACGCGGCGTTCCTGCGCCTGATCGCCGCCGACATCGCGCTGCGGCGCGGTCAGACCGAGTCGGCCGGGACGCTCCTGCGCCAGATCACCGAGTTCGCCGTGCACACCGTCGGCGCGGCGGAGGCGAAGTCCTGGCTGACCCTGCTGCGCATCGCCCGCGCGCTCGACGAGGACGACCCCGACGCGGCGGACCACATCGTGGGCGAGCACCTGGCGACGGCGCCCGACGCCTGGCCGCCGCAGGAGACGGCACGGCTCGCGGTGCTCGGCGCACGCGCGCAGCGGGCCCGGCGCGCGGCCGCGCCGCGGAACCGGCGGGTCCAGGCCGAGACCGCGGACCGGCTCGCGGACCTCGCCCGCATGCTCGGCTCGGTGCGCACCACCACACCGGTGATCGATGCCGTCCGCCTCACCTTCCGCGCGCTGACGGGGAGCGGCGAACTGCCCGCCTGGGACGAGGCGGCCGCGGCCTGGCGCGACCTCGGCAACCGCCACGAGACCGCCGTGGTGCTGGCGGAGGCCGCGGCCGTCGCCCTCGCGTCGAACAACCGGCCGGGCGCCCGGTCCCGATTGCGCGAGGCACGCGCCCTCGCCGCCGACCTGGGCGCCGCGCCGCTGCGGTCGCGCATCGACGACCTCGCGGCCCGCGGCCGCCTCACCGCCGCCGAGAGCGGCACGTCCGACCGCGCCTTCGGCCTGACCCCTCGCGAGCTCGACGTCCTGCGCCTCGTAGCGGGCGGACGGACGAACCAGCAGATCGCCACGGAGCTCTTCATCTCCGCCAACACCGTCGCCACCCACGTGACCAGGATCCTCACCAAGCTCGGCGCCGCGTCCCGCACCCAGGCAGCCGCCAAGGCCCGCGAGTCCGGCCTCCTGGAAGGCCCGCCCTGATGAGGAGCGTTAAGCGAAGGACGCGTTCGCCGTTCCGCGCGGGAATCCGCGTCGGCCAGGCGATATCGCCTCCCCGGGCCGACCGACGTCCGGGCGCCGCCTGCCGAGGACGTCCACCGCAATCATGAACCCGCCCACCCCATGCGCTCACGGCGCGCAGCCTGCCCTCAACCCGACCTTCGAGTGCGCACGACGCACCGGCTAGTTGTACTGCCCTGAGAGGTTGGCGACGCGGGCGGTTGGGGCGCCCAGCGCGGTGTGTCCTCGGTGATGGCCCCACTCAGGGGCGCTAGGAGCCGTTGAGGGCCGCCGGGTCGTCCTCTCCTTGCCTTCCGACTCCCCAGATGCCGCCGGGCACGGCGGCCAGGTCGTACACCGCGGTCCCGGCCGGGATCGTCACGGGCTCCCATTGGCCGCCGCTGTAGCGGTACGGGGGCTTCTCCGGCGGCGCGGACGCCTCCGGCGCGACCCAGGGGTTCCCGGACGCGTCCACGGTCAGGTCGCCGAGGTCGGGGTACCCCGCCGGGGGCGCGATGTAGCTCCATGCGGTGCCGTTCCAGTGCGCCAAACGCTTGGCCGTGATCCCCCAGACGTCGTTCGCGGTGACCGGGACGACCTTGCGGAACCAGTCGTTGACCTCGGGCAGCGGGACGTTCTTCCAGACCGCGCCGTCGAAGTGCGCGGCGGCGGGCACCTGCTGCAGGCCGTCCTTGTAGCCGACCGCCCATGCGTCGGACGCGGTGAGCGCCTGGAGGTCGGCGACGTAGTCGATCCCGGGCACGTCGACGGCGGTCCAGGTGTCGCCGGTGCGCTTGAACAGCCCGTTCCCGCCCAGCTCCCAGGCGCTGGCGAAGGTGCCCGCCGGGCCGGTGGCGAGCATGGTGATGTACTTGGCCGGAGCCGCGACCTTTTGGAACGCCGAGCCGTCGAAGCGTGCCACGTAGGTGCTCGAACCCCCGCCGGCGCCGAGTCCGCCGGCGATCCAGGTCTCGCCCGCGCCCGAGGCGATTCGCGCGATCTCGCCCTGGTCCGTCCAGCCGTTGAGCGGATACTCCTGCCACGACGAGCCCGCCCAGCGCCGCACGACCGGGTTCCCGTCGTTGTACACGGGGCACAGATCACCCCAGCGCAGGCAGTACTTGCCCTGCACGCCGCCGACCCAGACCCCGCCCGCGCCGTCGGCGGTGACGTCGTAGAGCCGCGCCGTCGGCCACAGGAAGGGCAGGGAGACCGTACGCAACTCGGGGGCGGCCGCGAGGGCGGGTGCGGGAAGAGACGCGATGGCGACGGCGATGGCGGTCGCAACGGCACGTTTCATGCGAGCACTATCCAACGAACGCCAAAAAAACACCAGTGTCTATTGGTGCTGATGGCCAATTCGGATGTGGACAATGCAGCCCCGCCCTCGCTGATCTGCGGGCCGACGACGTCGATGAGTAGCTCGACGGGCTCTCCATCACGCTCTCACCCCGGAGCCAGAGGCTGGTGCACGCAATCTTCAAGTGCGCGCTCCGACAGGAGCAGACGCGCGACATGGTCATGCCGAACGTGGCCGATCTGGTCAAAACACCCAAGGGTACGACCGGCCGAGCCGGGTCCTCACCCTCGAACAAGCCCAGGCCGGTGCTGGAAGCGCCTCAGCCACCGCGACTGCACGCCTACGTCGACATCACACGCGCCAGGCCTCCGAACGACTCAAAGCGGGGGGCGTGGCACGACAGCGGGCTGGTGTTCTGCTTGACGACCGGAAAGCCGCTGGACGCCGCGAGCGTGCGGCGGGAGCCTCCGGCGAATCACCAAGAAGGCGGGGATCGGGAGACCTGGTCGCCGCGCGAACTGCGTCACTCGTTCATATCGATCACGAGTGACGGCGGAGTGCCCATCGAGGCGATCGCCGACCTGTGCGGGCATTCCCCTCCAGCGGTCACCGGGAAGGTCTACCGGCACCAGCTCAAGCCGTCGATCATCCGGGCCGATGCGGTGTTCGGTCCGGGCAAGTCGGCGTAGGCCGGATGGTGGTGGCTCCCCTTTTGGCTCCCCATCGACCTTCAAGATCGAAAAAGGGTTCCGGAATGATCTCCGAAGCCCTTCTGACCTGGTCCTTCTCTGTCGGGACAGCGGGATTTGAACCCACGGCCCTTGACCCCCAGGCACAGAAGACCAGTCGATCAAGGTCGATGGAAGTCGATCGGGGGTCCTCTCACCTGCGAAAACGGTCGGGGGAGTCGTGGCGGGTCCAGAGGAGTCCGACCACGGTGGCTCCCGATCGGCTCCCTGCGGCCCCATGCTCGGAGGGGCAGTAGGGGCTCCGATGCGAGCCAAGGAAGCGCTTGACGGTGATAGGGGTGGGTCATTCGTCATTGCACTTGGCCAACACTTCGATCCCTTTATTCTGTAGGTCCGTAAATATACTTTGTGATAGCCGAAACCCCCCTGTCGTAATGCCCGACGTTCGTCGGCGACTCCAGGTTGACACTTTTCTTGTGATCAAATTTATGCAGATAGTGATGGCCGTTGAGTTGCGCGGCTCGGTGACGGTGTGGGAGTGGTCCTGCTGCCAGCGCGATCACGCCGGCGCTCGCCGATCCGCCTGTCGATTAGAGCGAGCTGGGGCATGCCCGCAGGCCGGGCTCTGGCCACCTCCGGCCTGTGATCTTGTCAGAGTGCACTGCCTGGACGATCTTGTTGGCGAAGCATCTACGTGACGGCGCGGATCCTGTTTCGCGGTCACCTGACGAAAGGCCAGGGCTTGCAGGGCATCGGCGTTCGCGTCCGTTTCGCTGTCTTAATTGCTGCCGTACTGAGTATGGTCACCCTGATTTCCTCGATCGATCTGACGCCGGCTTCGGCGGCGAAGAGGAATCTCCCGCTGGAGAGCCAAACCGTTCCCGATGCACCCGTTGGGGCTGGTCAGTGGTACAAGGTGCGTGGCCAACTGGTGAACGGAAGTGACATCGCCGCAGGTGCAACCTTGACCGTGAAGGTCGCGGGGGTGGCGGGACTCCCGTCTTCCGGAGTCGCTGCCGTGGCGATCAATATAGCGGCGAAGGGTACGAGCGGTGACGGTACCGGGCAACTGATCGCCTACCCGTCGGGTGTAACGATCCAAGACAACACCGCAATCCGGTTCCGAAAGTCGATCTATAATCAGAATCTGCTGTTCCTGAAAGTCGGAGCCGACGGCAGCATCAAGCTGAAGAACGACTCGTCCAATGTGGTACGGGTCTATGCCGACGCGCACGGGTATACGACGGCATTGCCAGGGTCTACGCCTGGGTACACTCTCGTACCGCTCAAGCCGGCGCGTATCGGTCAGGTAAGCGTGCCTGCCAATGGCTACGCCCTGGTTTCTCCGCTCGGAAAGGCCGGTGTCCCATCGGGAGGAGTTTCGGATGTGCTCTTCACGATGTCAGGCAAAAGCAGCGCCACGGGAAAACTCACCGTCTACGAATCCGGCGGAACCCTGCCGGGTGACACCAATCTGGACTACGGTCTGAGCCTGCTGGTTCAGAACCAGGTGATCGGTCACCTGGGCGCTGACGGCAAGTTCAAGATCCAGAACACGGGCACCAGTGCAATCACGGTCTCTCTGGACGCCGCGGGCTACCTCGCCAAACCCTCGGCGGCGGTCACAGGATCGGCGACATTGCCCATCACGCCCTATCGGCTCGTCAACGATGTGACGGTCCCTGCGGGAGGCACACATACTGTGGCACCCCTCGGAGTCGGCGGCGTCCCGGCGTCCGGAGTTTCGGGTGTCTACCTGAACATCACCAATGTTTACAATCAGGGGAGTGGCGTAATCCGGGTCTACCCGTCCGGCACTGCTGCGTCGGAGACCCACACAGTGACCTTCCAGGAGGCGATGGCGTACAGCGGCGCCCTGCCGGCCAAGGTCGGCGCCGATGGCAAGGTCACGGTTCTCAATGCGAGCTCCTCAGCGGTGCGTCTGTGGGTCGATCAGTTCGCATACTTCAAATTGCCTGCTACGGGGTGTACCGGTGCCGCAGCGCCGGCTACGTCGGCGGTGAAGGCGGCGGCGGACCCGGAGCCGTACAACCCGACGACGGTGGTGCAAGCATCGCCTTCTGCCGTGGGGTCGCTGGGCCCGCTGGAACTCGCCTACTCCGACGGCATCGGTCGGCTGATGCACGGACAGGCCGATCCGAGTGCGCTGAGTTCGATCCAGTGGACGCCGATCCATGGGCAGGAGGGCTACTACGGGCAGCCGGCCCTAGGAGAGCAGGCTGACGGGCGGCTCAACATCCTGGCGCACAACCTCAGCGGTGACGTCTGGTCGCGGACGCAGGTGACCAAGGAGCCTGCGGCCTGGGGCGACTGGATCGATGTGCACAAGCCGATGGGTTCCACTGTCACGGTCGCGCGGCAGGATGACACGCTTGTCGCTTTCGCGGTCGACGGCTCCGGTTCCTTGTGGGCTCTGCCGCAGTACGGCCCGAACGACCCTTACCAGGACTGGATCGACCTGGGGGTGTCCGGTGTTTCGACCGCAACCGCGCCGATCGCGGTCCCGGTGGCGGACGGTCTGCGACTGTTCTACCTCGACGCGTCCGGTGCATGGCGGACTGCCCTTTACGCCCGCGGCACCGTCTCGGGATGTGCGTCATTGAGCGACCCGGGGTTCTCGGGGAACGCGTCCGTGGTCACCTATCCGGGCAGCCGGCTGCGGATCTTCGTCCGGGGCGCCGACGGTCACATCCTGACCAAGATGCAAGACGGCTCTGGAAACTTCCCGCAGAACTGGGAGCAGGTCGGTGACCTGGTCGCGGCGGGTTCACCGTCTGCAGTGCTGAGCCCGGGAAGCGGCAAGACCGAAGTGGTCGTGCGCGGTACCGACGACCGCATCCACAGCACCGGTGAGACGATCCAGGGCTCCGGCCAATGGCGCGCATGGGTCGAGGCGCAGCCGGACTACGACACCTCGGTCCCGGCGACGGATCCGACGGCATTCGCCTACTCCGCGACGAACGGGCCCACATGGTCGTTCGTGTTCCGCACCGCCAACCAGGAATCGCGGTTCTACAAGCCGGACGGCGAGACCACCGCCCTGGCCAAGACGTCTCCGACCTTCCAAGGTCGCGCGCTGCCCAAACCTCCGGCGGCCCGCTGATTCACCGCGGGGCCGTCCACCAAGGACGGCCCCGCACCCCGACGATTCTCGATCGCGACCACGGGCGCGTCCTGGACGCGCCGTGCCCGGGAGTGGAACATGGTGCGGCCGAACCGGCTGATCAGAGGTGGACGCGGGCGGCGGGGCGGGCGGCATTCGGCGCTGTTCCGGGCCGTCGCGGTGGTCCTCGTCCTGATGCTCGTCGCGACCTTGGACAGCAGTGGGATCAGCGCGCTGTCGGCATGGCGCGACCTTCCGGATCCGCACGGTCCCAAGCAGGCATGGGGCTCGGCGAAGGGGCGCGGCGGAGACATCTCCGTGGCCGGGCGCAACCGGACGCAGCCCAGGTCTCTGCGGTCTCGCTACCCGCTGAACACCTTGAAGAAGCCGACCAGGCCGCCGCGGAACAGTGCGAGCGTGGTGGCGCCGCCGGCACCCGACCCCGAGAAGGTGTCGGGCTATGACGCGAAGACGAGCCGGGAGCTCCCCGAGCGCCGCGACGCGCACGCCCGCACCTACGTCAACACCGACGGCACCGAGTCCACCGAGGTCTCGCCGCGGCCGATCAACTACCGGCGTCCGGACGGCTCGTGGGCGCCGATCGACACGCGGGTCCTCCCGGTCGGTGCGGCGTCCAAGTCCGGCGGCGCACCTCCAGCACAAGGCTGGCGAAACGCCGCCGACTCGATCGATGTCAGGCTCGCGCCCGCGGCCGATGCCGCCGCGGTGGTGCGATTGGGACTGGGCGGGGGACAGGAGATCGGTTACTCGCTGCAGGGTGCCGCCGCCGTGGCGGGCCGTGCGGGAGAGCGCGGAGTCACCTACCCGGGGGTCCGACCGGATACCGACCTGAAGCTCGACATCGGCGCCGGCTCGGTGAAGGAGACACTGGTACTCCGGTCAAGCAAAGCGCCCGGCACCTTCGTCTTCCCTCTGTCGCTCAAGGGACTGTCGGCGCGCGTCGAAAACGGCCAGGTCCTGTTCACCGATGCGACCGGACGGACGAAAGCCGTGGTTCCCGCCGGCTCCATGACCGATTCGGCGGCAAAGCCGGCAACGTCAAGCAAGGTGTCCTACAGCCTGGTCACAACGGGCGGGGTTCCCGCTCTGAAAGTGACCGCCGACCCGCAATGGCTGTCCGATCCCGCACGGGTCTTCCCCGTCGACCTCGACCCCAGTGTCGAGATCAGCGACGGAACCACGAGCCTGACCGTCGACAGCGACGGCCAGACCGGCGGCGGCCAGGTACTGACGATCGGTGCGCATTCGGCGGCCTATCTCGGCTTTCCCGGACTGAGCGACAAGCTGAAATACCACAAGATCTTCGGCGCGACGCTGTGGATGCTCAACTACGACTCGGCGACCTGCCGGTCCCGTCCCGTCAGCGTCCGGCCGGTCACCGAGGCCTGGGCGGGCCAGTCCGGACTGAAGTATCCGGGCCCCTCGGTAGGCGCTGCGCTGGCACGCGAGTCTTTCTCCTACGGCCACATCGAGTTGGGCGCAACCAAGTCCAAATGCCCGTTCAAACCCGTGACCTTCAATCTGGGCAAGGGCGGCCGCGACCTGATCCAGCGGTGGGTGAACGGCACGCAGCCGAACTACGGACTGTCGGTCCGCGACGAATCGTCCGACGACCTCGGTGCCAAGAGGTTCACAGGCCATGACACCGTGAACCCGCCCCGCCTGATCGTGACCCACAGCCCCTACAACGCGTCCTACGCGATCACGGATCCGGTGCCGAACCCGCCGGTCACCCAGGCGCAGAGCGGCAAGGTCAAGGTCACGGTCACCAACACAGGATCCGAGACGTGGACGCCCAGCACCTATTACCTCGGCTACCGGGTGTACGACGACAAGGGCAAACTCGTCACGCAGCAGCGTTCTGCGAGTCTGCCCGCCAACGTCGCGCGGGGCGGCAAGGCGACCCTGGACGCCGTCATCAAACCGTTGCCACCCGGCACCTACTCCATCGACTTCACGATGGTCCACACGGGCGGTCCGGTCTTCACCGACGAGCAGGTCCCGCCGATCCGGTTGCGCATCAGGATCATCGACATCGCGCCCGTGCTGCAGGAGCTGTACCCGCCGAACGGATACCAGGCCCCGACCCTGAACCCGCAACTGTGGGCGACGGCGGTCGACCTGGACGCGCCGCCCGGATCGTCGCTGAGCTACAAGTACGAGATCTGCGAAAAGGCGGCCGACGACAACCCGATCAACTGCTTCGATTCCGGCTACGTCCCCACCTACGCCTGGACGGTCCCGGACGGGAAGCTCTCCTGGAACAAGACGTACCTGTGGCGGGTGTTCGTCAAGGACGCCGGCAACGAGGTGCCATCACCACGGGTGATGCTGCAGACCGTCGTTCCGCAGCCTGAGATCACCGCGCAGATGGCGCAGGGACAGGAGCACGAGTTCGAACCATCCTCCGGCAACTACTCCACCTCGGTGACCGACGCCAGCGTCACCACGGTCGGTCCGGAGCTCAGCGTCGAACGCACCTACAACAGCCTCGACCCGCGCCGCGCCTCGCCGTTCGGAGCGGGCTGGACGACCCGGTTCGACATGCGGCTGACCGAGGACGGGGACGGCTCGGGCAACGTCGTCATCGACTACCCGGACGGCCAGCAGGTCCGCTTCGGCAAGAACCCGGACGGGACGTACGCCCCGCCGCTGGGACGCCAGGCCACCCTCACCGTCGAGCCGGGCAAGTGGAAGTTGACCGACAAGGCCGGCACCGTCTTCGAATTCGTCAACGGCCGCCTGACCTCCATCACCGACGCGGCCAAGCGCGCCGTCACGCTCACCTACGATCCGAACACGGGCAAACTGGCGCGTGCCACCGCCACCGGCAACCGGACGCTCACCTTCACCTGGTCGGGTGCCCATGTCGCGTCCGTCAGCACCGCCCCCGTCGACGGCAGGGCGTTGACGTGGAACTACACCTACACCGGGGATCTGCTCACCAAGGTCTGCGGGCCCGCGTCGCGCTGCACGACCTATGACTACACGCCCGGCTCGCACTACCGCACCACCGTGCTGGACGATCGCCCCGACTCCTACTGGCGGCTCGGCGAGAAGGAGGGGGTCGGCGCGTCCAGCCAGGTGGCGGTCAACCTCGGCAAGGACGGCGGAACCTACAAGAACGTCACCCTCCAGGACGCCGGAGCCCTCGCCGGCACCGACAACACCGCCGCCGCGTTCAACGGGTCGTCATCCCAACTGGACCTGCCGGCGGGGACGGTCAAGAAGAGCAGGGACCTGGCCGTCGAGGTCTGGTTCAAGAACAAGTCGACCGGGTCAGGCGGCCCGCTGATCGGCTACCAGGACAAACCCCTGGCAGAGACCTCCACCGTCGGCGTCCCGGCCCTCTACACCGGCACCGACGGGAAGCTGCACGGCCAGTTCTGGAGCGGCGGGACGATCTCGCCGATGTCCTCCACCAAGATCGTCAACGACGGCAAGTGGCACCACGCGGTGCTTTCGGCGATGGGCTCCACCCAGACGCTCTACGTTGACGGGCAGCAGGTCGCCACCCTCACCGGCCAGACACCGAACCACCTGGCCCTCACCCAGAACCAGATCGGCGCCGCGTTCGCGTCCACGCCCGCGTCCTGGCCCGGATGGGGCAGCACCCAGCGCCGCTTCTACAACGGCACCATCGACGAAGCCGCGATCTACCACCACCCCCTGGGCCCGGCGCAGGTCGCCGCGCACTACGCGAACGGCCTCACCGCCGCCGACCAGCTCTCCAAGGTCATGCTGCCCAGCGGCAAGACCGCGGCCGAGATCGACTACGACACCGATCAGGACCGGGTCGGGGAGTACACCGACGGCAACGGCGGCACCTGGAAGATCAAGACCCCGACCGTCTACGGCGGCGCCACCGACCTGCGCCGCGCGGTCGAGGTCCGCGACCCCGCCGACCGCCCCTACCTGTACGAGACCGACGCGCTGACCGGAGAGATGATCCGCGTCGGCATCCCGATGGGCCTGGACGTCCGGGACGAGGACAAGCCGCAACCCGCCACGCCCACGGCGACCCCGTCCCCGACCCCCACCTACGTGTGCACCACGCCCGACCCCGGCGACCCCGCCTTCTGCACCGACCTGCCCGGCAACACCGGCGGCGTCCCCGACTGGATGGGCACCACGCTCGCCGGAATGGGCATCCGGACGTTCGAGTACGACGACCAGGGCCACCCGACGACCATCACCAACGAGAACGGCGACTCGGTCAAGCTCACGTACGACGCCCGCGGCAACATTCTCACCCGCACCACCTGCCGGACCAAGGACGTCTGCTACACCGCCCGCTACACATTCCCCACGGTCACCAACCCGTCCGACCCCCGCAACGACCTGCCGATCGAGTACCGAGACGGCCGCTCCACCAGCGCCACCGACAACCGGTACAAGACCAGCTACACCTACACCACCACGGGCGATCTCCAGGTACAGACCAATCCGCAGGGCGGCGGACAGGTCAAATACACCTTCACCACCGGAATCGAATCCGCGGTCGGCGGCGGGACCATGCCGAGCGCCCTCGTCCTGACCGAGACCGACCCGCGCGGAGCCGTCACCCGCTACGCCTACACCAGCGCGGGAGACCTGGCCCAAGTGACGGACCCGTCGGGACTCGTCACCAAGTACACCTACGACGCCATCGGACGCCTGAAGTCGGACACCGAGATCTCCGACAGCGTCCCGGCCGGTGCCGCCACCTACTACGGCTACGACGACTGGTCCAACCTGACCAGCGTCACCGAACCCGCCACCACCAACGCCGTCACCGGCGCGGCGCAACAGCAGCGCACCGACTACACCTACGACGCCGACGGCAACCTGACCAGGACCCAGGTCTCCAACGCCGCGGGCAGCGACGAACCACGCGTCACCACCTACGACTACGACGACCACAACCTCATCGAACGCGTCACCGACGCCCACGACCACGAAACCGGCTACGACCACGACCGGTTCGGCAACCTCACCGCCCTCGTGGACGCCGCCGGCAACCGCTTCGAGTACGCCTACACCGCCCGCAACATGCTCGCCGAAGTCCGGCTCCGCGACTTCGACGGCGACCCCGAAGGCGCCCCGGACCTGGGCGACCACCTCGTCGTCGAGGCCCGCGCCTACGACTACGCCGGACGCCTGGCCGCCACCACCGACGCCATGGGCCGCCGCACCGAGTACACCTACTACGGCGACGACCTGCCCAAGTCGACCATCCTGAAGAACTTCCGCGACCCGGACGGCACCAAGCGCGACTTCGTCCTGTCGAGCTACGAGTACGACGGGGCCGGGAACGCCACCAAACTCGTCACCGGCAACGGGAAGAACACCGTCCAGAACGTCTACGACAACGTCGGACGTGTGGAGAGCTCCACGCTCGACCCCGGCGGAACCGCCCGCCGCATCGCCTACCAGTACGACGCCGGCGGCAACATCACACAGGAGACCAGTAGCGGCGCCCCGTCCAACGTGCCGTGGTCGACCCCGGTCAGCAACGAGACGACCACCTATGCCTACGACACCCCGGGCCGCGTCAAGAGCCAGACCGTCAGCGACGGCAGCACCGCGCACATCACGTCCTTCACCTACGACCAGCGGGACCTGCTCACTTCGGTGACCGACCCCCGCGGCAACGCGGACGGCGCAGACAAGCCCGCCTTCACCACCACGTACCGCTACGACGAGATCGGACGGCAGACCGCCGTCACGTCCCCGCCCGTCGCAGCCGAGTCCGGCGGCAACGCCCCGTCCACCACCAGGCCCGAGACCACGACGGGCTTCGACGCCTTCGACGAACCCACCGAGTCCAAGGACCCGCTCGGCAACATCACCCGCACCGAGTACGACCGCCTCGGGCAACCGGTCAAGGAGATCGCGCCGCCCTACACCCCGCCGGGGTCAACGGTCCCGCTGACACCCACCACCACGACGTACTACGACCCCCTCGGCCAAGTCGAAAAGGTCGTGGACCCCCGCCAGAACGAAACCCGCTACACCTACGACCGCCTAGGACGCGTCCACACGCTCGACGAGCCAGGCGAGACCAACGACGACCGGTCGAAAACGCAATACACCTACACCCGCACCGGCGAAATCCTCTCCACCACCGACCCCAGCGGCGCCCGCACCGAAGCCACCTACGACGACCTTGGCCGCGCCTCCACCGCCACCGAACTCGAACGGAACCCCACACCGGCCGCCTACACCACCCACTACACCTACGACGACTCGGGAAACCTCCTCACCACAACCTCCCCGACCGGCGCCAAGAGCACCGCCGCCTACGACAGCGCGAACCAGCTCACCAAGGCGACAGACGCGGCGGGCACATCCACCCAGTTCGGCTACGACGGCCTCGGACGGCAGATCCGCACGAGCGACGGCCTCGGCCGCACCGAAAGGCTCGGATACGACACTTTCGGGCGCCTCGCCAGGAGCAGCGACCTCAAGCCCGACGGCACAGAGGCCCGCCACACCTCCTACGAGTACGACCTCGCCGGCAACCTCACCGGCCTCACCGACCCGCTGAACCACACCAGAACGCTCGACTACGACGCCCTCAACCGACTGGTCAAGCAGACCGAACCGGTCACCGACACCAAGTCGATCACCACGACCTTCGGCTACGACGCAGCCGGAAACCGCACCCGCTTCACCGACGGCCGCGGCAACGCCACCGTCTACACCGTCAACTCGCTCGGCCTTCCCGAGTCCATCATCGAGCCGTCCACCAGCGCGCACCCGGACCCGGCTCAGCGCACCTGGACCAGCGCCTACGACGCCGCCGGCAACCCGGTCAAGACCACCGCCCCCGGCGGGGTCGTCCGCGAACGCGCCTTCGACGCCGCCGGACGCCTCCGCACCGAGTCCGGCTCCGGAACCACCGCGCCGACCATCGGGCGGACCCTCGACTACGACCCGGCCGGAAGACTCACCAAGGTCAACGCAGCCTCCGGCACCGACACCTACGGCTACGACGACCGCGGCCTGCTCACCTCCGCCGAAGGCCCCTCAGGAACAGCGTCCTGGACCTACAACGGCGATGGCCAGCCGACGGTCCGTTCCGACGCCGCCGGTACCGCGAACTTCGGCTATCTGAACGGGCGCCTGAAGACCGTCCAAGACGGCCTCACCGGCACCGTCCAGACCCTCGGCTACAACGCCGCCGGACAACCCGACCAGATCGACTACGGCGCGGGACGCATCCGAGCCGCCGACTACGACGATCTCGGAAGAATCACCGGCGACACCCTCAAGAACGACCAAGGCTCCATCGTCGCCTCGGTCTCCTACACCTACGACGACAACGACCAGACCACCAGCAAGACCACCGCCGGCACCGCCGGAGCCGCCGAGCAGACCTACGGCTACGACCAAGCAGGACGCCTCACCTCCTGGAGCCACGGCGGCGACACGACCCACTACGAATGGGACGACTCCGGCAACCGCACCAAGGCCGGCGACGTCGCGGCGACCTTCGACCAACGCAACCGCCGCCTCACCAACGGCTCGACCACCTACACCTATACGCCTCGAGGGACCCTCGCCACTGAATCCACCTCAGGCGGGCCGACGACCACGTACGACTTCGACGCCTTCGACCGCCTCACCACCTCTGGCGGCACCACCTACACCTACGACGGCCTCGACCGCCCCGCCACACGCAACGACACCCCCTTCACCTACGCGGGTCTGGGAACCGACCCCGTCGCCGACGGCGGCCAACGCTACGCTCGCGGCCCGTCCGACGAACCCATAGCGACGACACAGGGCTTGAGCACCCGCATCACCCTGTCCGACAAGCACGACGACGTCTTCGGCACGTTCGACCCGAGCAAGCCGCTCACCACCCTCACCGACTCGGTCGCCTACGACCCCTTCGGCAACACCACCGCGACCACCGGCACAAGACCGGGCATCGGCTACCAGGGCGACTGGACCGACCCCGACACCGGCCAGGTCAACATGGGCGCCCGCTGGTACGACCCGTCCAGCGGCTCCTTCACCACCCGCGACAACTGGACCCTCGACCCGACCCTGAGCTCGGCGAACGCCAACCGCTACACCTACGCAAACGGCAACCCGCTCGACTCCACCGACCCCACCGGCCACTGCCCCGCGGGCTCGCGTCCTTGGGGAGGCTTCGGTGACTGCATCAGCCCCTTCCCGGGCGGTGGCGGCGGAGGCGGTGGCCGCGGCGGAGGCGGTGGCTCCACCTATTGCGGCGGTGGAGGCGGCGGGGGCGGCGGCTACCAACTGGCCTCCTTCCGGATCACCTCGTCAGGCTGCAGCCAGAACGACCGTGACTACTTTCCCCGACCTGGCGGAGGCCGTCCCGGTGGTGGCGGCGGAGGCGGAGGCGGAGGCCGTGGCGGCAGCTACTCCCCACCGTCACAAGGACCGTCCAGGGCCGAACGAGAACGAGCACGCCGTCGAGCTCAGAAGGCACGGACGGACAAGGCCAAGCGCCGCGAACGCCGCAAGGCCGAGCGCGACCCCTTCCCGATCTCCCAGAAATTGCGCAACCCCGGCTACGCCGACCCCGGCGACCGCATCTCAAAGTCGCCCAGGCAGGCACCGAAAAGGACCAGGGGCAGCCACAACGTCGTCCGCGACACCACTAACTCTCAGAAAGACATGAGAAACAAGGCCGTAGGCGAGGCCGGGAACGTGGTGGGGGAACAGGGCCCCGCCGCGCAGGCTCCGCCCGGCACCGCCCCGGCCGGAACCCCTGGCAAGGGCGACGGATCGGACGGCAAGGGCGACGGTCCCCTGAAATGGGGCACCGGCGGCATGGGCAAGTTCGACCTGACCGAGACGCTCCGGAAGATCGACAGCTTCCTGCTAGGCCTGACCCTGGGAGTGATGGAGGCTACCCCCCTCGGCCCCATCCTGATGATTCCAGGCGTGAAGGAGGCCATCGCCGGAGCGGGAGGATTCGATGCGAACTCCGGCTCCTTCAAGGCGGGCGGCTATGTCTGGGACGCGGTCAGCCTCATCGCCGGCGGCGCGGGCGGGGTAAAGCTCGGCGAGAAAGGCGCCGCCAAGGGCGGCAACTGGCTGTTCAAATGTCTTGGAAAGAACAGCTTTGTCAGTGGCACTGGCGTCCTGATGGCCGACGGTGGCTACAAACCGATCGAAGATATCAGGATCGGTGACAAGGTTAAGGCGACTGATCCCGAAACAGGGAAGACGCGGGTCAAGCGCGTCACGGCCCTCATTGCAGGTCACGGCGCCAAGGATCTGGTGAAAATCACCATAGATTCCGACGGGCGTCGCGGCAGCAAGACCGGCACGGTAACCGCCACCAGTGGTCATCCCTTCTGGGTGAAGGACCACCGCGGATGGGTCCGAGCCGCGGACCTCACACCCGGGATGTGGCTCCGCACCAGCGCTGGCACTTATGTACAGGTAGTTCGCGTTAGGGCGTGGACCAAGAGCACAGTGGTCCACAACCTTACCATCGATGACCTTCACACCTATTTTGTAAGGGCTGGCAAGACGCCGCTCCTGGTCCATAACTGTGAAGATCTGGCTTTGGGATTCAAGGAGCATCTGCCGAGTTTTGCGCGACGTGTCGGCGCTACGTTCTTTGGACCAGCGAAAAACGGGCAGCCCGCCGATTACTGGCGGATTCCCGTCGAAAGGTGGATAGGTGGCGGAAGAGGGACTATTCACGTCAACCTGACCGGCACCACCGACGATTTTGCCACTCTTGTGAGAAAGGGGCTCATGGGGGAGGCGCATGGTGCGGGTGCCACAGAAGAGGAGTTGGGTTGGATTGCGAGGGCGGTGAAGCATGGTCAACGTGACTGGAGTACAATCAAGTTCTATCGGCATGGGAACGATCTCCCCGTTCCCATGCCCGACTGGTCGACCATCACCAGCGACAGGTATGCGCTTCGCAGACTGGCCGAACCGCTCAGCTAGTGATGACGCCGTTGAAGGGACGTCATGACCGATCGACTTGCAGAGCAAATCAGGGCACGGGCCCGTCGTCTCGGGGCAATACGGGTGGCCGAGAGAGTCTCTGAACTCGATGAGCATGGTCTGCATGCACAGGTATCCATCGACGGGGGAAGGATTCTGGTTTACAGCCTCATTTCCACTGAAGACCATGTCGTCGACGTGTGGCGCAATGGATATTGCTGGCTTTCTGGGGTCGTTCCTACGCTGGACACGGTGATTGACCTCGCCACTGCATGGGATTCGGGCATATCCTTGGCCGTCGCCAGGCGCCGATGGCCTGCCCTTGAGTACGACGAGCTCGCCGCTGCGCATGAGAGAGGGGAAGCCGTTGAAGCCCAGTGGGGAATGCTGATCTCGGACTCGAGCCTAGTGCAGATGCATGATCTCCTGGTGGCGTCCTATGCCAGACCGCGACTGCGAGTTTTGTTTCCTTGGGTCGGACATTTGGGATCCAGATTGGGCTTCAGTCGCTGCACTGGTTACCCCTATACCAAGGACATCCCCGCTATTGATCTAATAAATGAAGGTTTTCGCGTCACCGATATCTCTGCCGGGATAGTGCTCGGCCAGTTCGATGACTTTTCGAAAGCCTTAGATCATGTCGTGCAAAGCATTCCAGACTGGGTAGGTCCGGCGGTTCCCGGAACCGCCGATGACATCGACCCCCTGCCTCCCAGCGACCCCGACCGGTGAGCCTGAGACGACAGGCTGGGGCGTCGCCCCAGTTGCCGTACGGTTGATACCGATGACCGTCGGCGGCCGCTGGGCCGATTGCGGCACGGACTTAGGGCTTATCGACTATCCCCTGCCGGGGGCGCGGTGTGGTGAAAGTTGCTCTGTCCGCGTGAGCGCCTATTTCGGCGCTGTCCCATGCCGCCGGGTGCCGGTCCGTTTCGGAACCGCCGAGCCGACAACGAGCCGCTATCGGCCGTTGAGGGTCGGCCGGCCGGGCATGGCGAGGCGAGACCGGCCGTGCCGTCGCGGCGCTCCTCACGTCGGCGTTGGAAGCTGCTCCGTGAGGAGCTCAACGGCCAGGCCGTCCTGGGCTTGCGCTGGGCGGGGCGGCAGGCCGAGGGCCTTGTCGCGGCGTGTTCTGCTCGTGGTCGCGTAGGGGACCGACCGACAGGCCGCGGTCGCGTATCCCCTCCAGGAGCGGCGGCAGCGCGTCGAGCGTGTTCCTCCATGAGCCGGGTGCCGATGTGCAGTCGGAGTCGTGGAGGAGGACGGTTCCTCCACCGCCGAGGTCGCGCGTGGGGGTCGCGAGGATGGAGGCGGGGGTCGCCGTGCTTGTCCAGTCCCGGCCCCAGTTCGTCCAGAGCACCGGTGTGAGGCCCAGGCGGCGGGCCGCCCGCAAGGCCGAGAGGCTCAGCACACCGTAGGGGGGCGGTACCGTCGCGGCGCCGTCCCGGTGACCTGGACGATCGATTCCATCGCCCGGGCCAGGTCGTCGTACGTCGCGGCGGGCCCACGCAGCAGCATGCAGCGGTGCTCCCATCCGTGGACGGCGATCTCGTGGCCGGACTCGGCGAGTTCCCGGCCCAGGTCCGGGGCGGCCTTGAGCATCCGGCCGAGCAGGAAGAAGGTGGCCTTCACCTCGTACTCCCGCAAGGCGGCCAGGAACGCCGGCGTCGAGCGCGGGTCCGGACCGTCGTCGAACGTGAGCGCCACGTGGCCGGGCTCGCCGACGCCGGCCAGCCCGGGGAACAGCCGCCGGCGCAGCGGCCCGATCGACGTGACGGCCGGTGCGGCATGCGCGGCGGCGAGGACGCCCGCCGCCGTCACGGCGAGGCGCGTGGCGCTCATCGGGACGTGCTCGACGCCGACGGTGGTGAACCGCCCGTACGCGACGGCCAGCCAACAGAACCCGCCAATCGCGATCACCTCGGCGCGCTGCTTCCGGCCGGCCCATCGGCCGCCGGTGAACAGCACCACCGGGAGGGTCGAATCGGCCGGCAGCCGGCCCCAGGCGATGGCGCACGGGCGTCCGCGGGAGACGCCGCGCCGGGCGCCCCGCAGCATCTGCGGCGCCACCGATGACCGCACGACGACGTCGACCAGCGTCTCTGCCTCGTACATCTCCAGCGCGGGCCGCTTCGCAGCGGCCTGGCCGAGCCGAATCGCCCACGGGGTGCCGGTCAGGCACTGCTCGACGGGCGCCGCGCCGGTGGCCATGGGGTGATCTCCTCCCGTGCCCGGCTCATCGGGCACGGGGATCAGCGTCGTCATTCCGGGAGCGAAGGACAGTAACGCGGCTACCCGACTTCGGGTGGCACTAGGTTCACCATTGGCCATCCCGCCCGCCCCAGGAACGCCGCCTGCCCCTATCGCGGTCGCATCGCCAAGGCCCTCCACACCCTGCGACTCCGCGAGACCACGTCACGCTGGAAGAGTTCAGTGTTGTCGGCCGGATCGCAGGGGGGGCTCTGATCAAGTACCGCTCGAGTACTCAGTCTCATGCTGTGAGCTGGGATTTTGCTGCGGTCCCGCAGCTGTCACTGCGACCATCTCGAGGAGTTGTTTGTCTCTGCTGTACCGGTTGGTCCGGAGCCTGCTTGGCCTGTTGGCGATGCTCGTCAGGTCTGATCTGCCCGAGGACTTCGAGTTGCAGGTGCTGCGTCACGAGAACCAAGTGCTGCGCCGTCAGGTCGCAGGTCGTCCGCGCTGGGATCATGGCGACCGGCTCTGGTTTGCGGCGTTGTCCCATCTGGTGCCGAGCCTCACCCACCGACACCACCGAGAGAGCGACAGAGCCGAAAACCGTACAGTCCCGAGGCTTTGCCGCCGCTCGCCGTTGCGATGTGGGCCTGTGCGGTGCGGCGAGATGGCTTCCGGTCAGGTTCGGGTCGGCGCGGTGGTGAGCCTGTGGACGAGAAGGTCGATCACGGCTCGTTTGTCGGCATCGTCGTGCCGGTGGGTGAGGAGGCCCTCGATGACGAAGGTGCCGATCGCGGTCATGGCGGGGAGGTCGGCTTCGGCGGCGCCGGCTTTGCGGAGGTCGTCGGCGACCAGGGTGTCGGCGAGTTCGTGGAAGCCGGTGTGCCAGGCGTGGACGGCGGGTGAGGCCGCGGCGCGGGTGTGGACGGTGTTGATGAGGCCGTGCAGCCGTTCGAGCTGGTCGACGGCCCACAGGAGCCGGTCGTTGAGCGGCCGGTCGGCGATGGTCGTGTACTGGGCGAGGGCTTCGGCCAGCAGGCGGTCCAGGACGGCGATGAGCAGGTCGTCCTTGTCGCGGAAGTACCAGTAGATCGTGTTGACGGTGACGCCGGCGCGCTTGGCGATCTGGCCCATGGACGCCGACTCGTAGCCGTCGTCGATGAACAGCCGCTGGGCGGCGGCGAGGATCTCCTCGCGTTTCTCTTCGCGGTCTTGGGGGCGTCGGTTCCGGGGCACCCCCACACCCTATCTTGAACGACCCTCAAGAAGGCGCTAGGTTTCTTGAAGACCGTTCAAGAAGTGAGGTGGGACCTCCATGGAGACCGACCACGCGGCTGCCGAGTTGCTCGGGCTGGACACCACAGGGCTGCTGGCGTTCTTCGCCACGCTGCCCTCCCCGTCCATCGAGGAGATGGACGGGGAGTACACCGCCCGGCTGCTGGCCCAACCCAACCTGGTCGCCTCGGTGACCGGGCGCGGCACGGTGTCGAATCCGCTCGCGCCGTGGCTGTGCAAGGCGTTCCGGCCCGTCGACGGCCGGACCGGGCGCGGCTACAACACCTTCCGCCAGTTCGGCCGCATCCGGCAGCGCTATGCGATGCACACGCTCATCGCACCGTCGCGCTATGACGGCCGTCCCGCCTACACGCTGGTCTACCGCGCCTACGCCTCGATGTGCGGGGCGATCAACATGGTCGACGAGGTCCGCCGCGCGGCGCCCGGTGTCTATCTGGGCATCGGGACGTGGGGATTCACCGCACGGCAGCGCCGCATCCCCCTGCCCTTCCTGCTCACCGGCCCCGTCGGCGCCTACCGCGGTGACATCGGCACCGCTCGCCGCGGCTTCACCCCGGGTCCGCGTGAACTGCCCGGCCCGACGGAGGCCGCCCGGTGACGAAGTGGCTGCTGTACGGCGCCAACGGCTATACCGGCGAGCTGATCGCCCGGGAGGCGCGCAAGAGGGGCCTGGAACCGGTCCTCGCCGGCCGGAACCTCACGGCGGTCAAGCTGCTGGCCGAGGACCTCGGCCTGGACTACCGGGTCTTCGACCTGCGCGACGCCGACGCGCGGCTGTCCGGCATCGACGTGGTGCTGCACTGCGCCGGGCCGTTCTCGGTGACGGCGCCCCCGATGATCGACGCGTGCGTGCGCACCCGCACCCACTACCTCGACATCACCGGCGAGATGGACGTCTTCGACTACGCCCGCGAGATCGACGGCCAGGCCCGCGCTGCTGGCGTCGTGGTCTGTCCCGGAGTCGGTTTCGACGTCATCCCCACCGACTGCCTCGCCGCCGCCCTCCACCAGGCCATGCCCGAGGCCACCCACCTGCGGCTCGGGTTCGAGCTGCCGCTGGCGCTGTCCCCGGGGACCGTCAAGACGATCCTGGACGGAATGGCCGCCGGAGGCCGCGCCCGCATCGACGGCCAGATCACCCCGACCCCGCTGGGCGGACGCACCGCCCGCATCGACTTCGGCAACGGCACCAAACCCGCGCTCGCCTTCCCCGCCGCCGACCTCCACAGCGCCCACCACAGCACCGCGATCCCCAACATCGAGGTGTACCTCCCGATGCCCTCCCCGTTGATCCGCGCCACCCGGATCAGCAGGCGGTTCACCGGGCTGCTGGCCCGTCCCCGCGTCCGCGACGCCGCGCACATGCTGATCGACAAGACGGTGAAAGGCCCCGACGCGAACCAACGGGCCACCAACAGCGCCCACGTGTGGGGCGAGACCACCGACCCGGCCGGCCGGCGGGCCACCGCCCGCATCACCACGGCCAACCCCTACCGCCTCACCATCGACGGCGCCCTCACCGCCGTCACCGACCTCCTCGCCGCCACCGCCCCCCGCCTCGGCGCGCACACGCCCGCGACCCTGTTCGGCGCCGACCTCATCACCCGGCTCCCCGGCAGCGGCCCCCTCACCATCAGCCCGACCGAAGGAACCCTGACGTGACCACCGTCCCCCGCACCGCGCTCATCACCGGCGCCTCCGCAGGCATCGGCGCGACGTTCGCCCGCCACCTGGCCGCCCGCGGCTACCAACTCCTGCTGGTCGCCCGCCGCGCCGACCGCCTCCACGAACTCGCCGCCCAGCTCACCGAACAGCACAGGGTCCGATGCGAGGTCTTCGCCGCCGACCTCACCGACCCCACCGCCCCCGCAGCGATCCTGCGATACGCCGACGAGCAGGGCCTGAACATTGACGTCCTGATCAACAACGCCGGATTGTCGGGCAAGACCGCGTTCGCCGACACCTCCTGGGACACTCTCGCCGGAGAGATCCAGCTGATGGTGACCGCCCAGACCGAACTCGCCCACCGCGTCATCCCCGGCATGAAGGAACGCCGCTGGGGCCGCATCGTCAACCTGTCCTCCGTCGCCGCGTTGGCCCCGCCCGCAGCCAGCCTGCTCTACACCGGCATCAAGTCCTACGTACTCAACACCTCCCAAGCCCTCGACATGGAACTCAAACCCCACGGCATCCACGTCACCGCCCTGTGTCCCGGCTTCACCCACACCGAATTCCACGACGTCATGGGCACCCGCGACAAAGCCAACCACCTCCCCGGCATCCTGTGGCAGCAGCCGGAAGTCGTCGTGGCCGAAGGCTGGAAAGCCGTCCAGAACGGCAAACCCGTGTGCGTCCCCGGACTCGTCAACAAGATCTCCGTCGCCGCCATGAAACATCTGCCCATCCGCCTGGCCTACCTCGCCGGCAAGACCCTCAACCCCTTCAAGAACAGCTGAACCCCTACCTCCGTTCATCGGCCTCCGACCCGGCCCGCCGCGCAGCCCGACCACACCTCGGAGCCCATCGGGGACTTCTCAGACACCCCGAGGAGGAGGGGTTCGAGGCGAGCGGCGGCCTGACGGCATCGGACGACGGGGACGAGGCGGACGCCGTCCACTCCATCGCCGGATCCGTGGAACAAGACCGGAGCCCTTGCCTCCCGGCGACCCGCGGCGGATCCAGTGGCAGGCAGACTGATCTTCATCCCAGTCGGGCTGGTCGGTGTCGCGGAGCGCGCGGACGCCGGCGGGACCGAGGTCGGGCCGGCTGAAGGAGTAGGCGCCGGTCACGTTGATGTGGCGGCGGGCCGGTGGTGCGGTCGACGACCTGACCGCGCTGCGCGTTGTGCGCGTGAAGGCCTTGGCCGATCGAGTTCCGCCTCGCCGAGCCCGTCCAAGGTCATCACGATGGTGCGGCCCAGCTCGACCGCGGAACGGTCGACGGATCAGCCTAGGCGGGCGGCCAAGGCCGCGATGGTATCGGCGAGTTCGGTGGCGGAGGCGAGCGCGTCGGAGCCGCCTTCACAGGCGCGTCTTCGTCGTGCGGATCACGTTTCCCACGTCCTCGCACGCCGCGGCCCGTGGCGCCAAGCGGGTTACGGGCTGGTGGTGTTGCTGGCAGGGCTCCGGCACCCGGGACCCACTCGGTGGACCGTACGAGGGACCTCGCCCGGCCGGAAGGCGAGTGGTCATCCACGTCCTGAACCACCCCGGCTTTCGGGGACGTGCGCACCTGTTGACGCTCGGTTGAAGGGGCTACGGTCCTTTGATGACGTGGTTGACCGATACCCGCGACTCCTACGACGCCATCGCGGCCGGCTATGCCGACGAGACCCGCGACCTGCTCGACAGGCTGCTCCACGTCCGCGCGGGGGTCGTGCTGTTCGCCGACCTGGTCCGCGGGATCGGCGGCGGACCCGTCGCCGACGTGGGTTGCGGGCCGGGGCACACCACCGTCCTGCTTCGGGAGTTGGGCGCGGACGCGTTCGGCATCGACCTGTCACCCGCGATGATCGAGATCGCGCGCCGCGAGCACCCCGGCGCGCGGTTCGAGGTCGGTTCGATGACCGACCTGGAGATCGCCGACGGCTCTCTGGCCGGTGTGCTCGCGTGGTGGTCGCTGATCTACATCCCGGACGAGGCGGTGCCGGGCGTGCTCGGACAGTTCCATCGGGTGCTGCGCCCGGGCGGGGTGCTGGCCGTGGGATTCCACGTGGGCGACGAGTCGAAGATCGAGACGACCGGTGAGGGCGACCAGGCCGTACAGACGTACGTCCACCACCGCCGACCGTCCCGCGTGGCCGGCTGGCTCCGTGAGGCGGGCTTCACTGTGGAGGCGCAGCACCTGCTGAATCCGGACGAGCCCAAGCCGGGCGCGATCCTGTTCGCCCGCCGGCCCGCGTCGCCGCCTCGGTAACCTCCGGCAGCCCGGGGCACTCAGGGACGCACGCCCGGCAGATGAGTGCGTCGACTCGTCGGCGTCACGGGCCATACGATCTCGCCGATGCGGTTCTGGGGCGCGATCAGGACTGCCGGTCTGGTCGCCAGGGCTTTGGCGGTGCGGGTTCGGCGGGCGGTGACTTAGCGCCGCTACTTCCGTTCACGTAGTGCAGGGCGGCACCCTGACACAGGGCGCGGCCGAGCAGGCGCCCGGTGTACCGGCCGGAGCTCTGCGGATTCCGCAGGAAGAGCTCCTCCTCCGCTTCAGCGGCCAGCTCGGCCAATCGGAGCAGGTCTTCCCTCTCGATCGGCGCCTTCGACCGATCCAGATCTTCACCGGACACTCGGCCCCCTTTCACGCAAGTCGCCCGACATGCGCTCGGTCGGCGGCACGACCGCGGTCCCGTGGCCCCCGGCGGCATGTGCGGGAGCCGGTCGCAGGCGATTGGTCGTTACGCACGAGGCTGCCAGGACAGGAGGTCATAAGCCATGGCGAGGTCGTCCGCCCACACTGCGTCGTGCTCGCGCTCGAAGGCGCCGATCAGCCGGTCGATTGTCACCTCGCGGCACAGCCAGGCAGTCAAGTCCCTGCGCCGAGCAACAGCGAAATTGTGTTCGTTCACCAGCTGGGCGAGGTGTCGATCCGCGGCCGGAACAAGGATGGTGTCCCAGACGGCGAGGTATCTTCCGATGCTGTTGCCGGTCATTGCGGCGGCATCAAGGAATGCGGCGGCTTCGGAGAAAGCGCCGATCCTTGAAGGGAACTGCTTCAGCAAGGATAGCCAGACCGCATCGAGATAGTCGTCGATCGCTTGCTGCTCGGCCGAAGGCCAGTGGCGCCAACGCTCTTTGGTCAACTTGGACAGAACGATGCTCCCGTCGAGCTCACCGGACGTCACCATGCGCTCGAACAGCAGAGGGACCAGGCTCTTCACATCATCGCGGCCACCCACTGTGCCGCCCAGGCGGAGAGTCAGCGAGAAAAGGTCGTCCTCGTCCACCGGCGTCGCAGGACGGCAATGCGGGCAGCCGTCAAGCACCGCTCGGCGAGGATACGGCGCGAATACCTGGTCGAGTCGTGCCAACGCGGCCGCGAGATCGTCGTCCACGCATTCAGGATTCCACGTCGACGGCTCGGTACGAGTGCCCGCTCATCGGTAGAAGAACGCGGCCAGTCCAACATGGGATCGAACGCGTGGCAGGTTCTGGTCATCGGTCGAGGCCGGCGCCGGCGGGTCCGACCGGTTCGGGTATCTCGCTGGTCCCGGACGTCCCGCTCGCCCAGCACATCGGCACCCGCCTACGCGGAGCCCTGGAGCCGGAGCACTTGGTGTGGGTGGAGACGCGGCTGGCTTGGGTGACCTGTACGACGAGTTGCCAAGTGCTAGAAGCCCGGCTATACCCTAGGGGGGTAGGGCATAAGAGACAGGAGCGCAGCCATGGGTGATCACACTCGGATCGTCGTCGTAGGGGCCTCGCTGGCGGGTGTCCGTGCGGTCCAGGCTCTCCGGAATGAGGGGTATGACGGCGAGCTCAACTTCGTCGGGGCCGAACCGCACCTTCCGTACAACAGGCCACCGCTGTCCAAGAACGTTCTCGCCGGTGACGATGACGTCGCCCTCCCTGGTGGCGACCAGTTCGACGCCGCATGGCTGGGCGGCCGTCGCGCCGTTCGGCTGGACACCACGGATAGGACGATCGTCCTGGACGACGGCTCCGAACTCGGCTACGACGGCGTGGTCATAGCGACCGGTGCCCGGCCGCGGCGGTTGCCCGAGGACCAGATGGCGCTGACCGGAGTGCACGTCCTGCGGACCATCGACGACGCCAAGGCGCTGCGGGCCGCTCTCGCGCAGAAGCCCCGGCAGGTCGTCGTCATCGGCGGCGGGTTCATCGGCGGCGAGGTGGCGTCAGCGGTACGCGCCCAGGGCATGGACGTGACGCTCGTCGAGAGCGGGTCGCTCCCCATGATCGGCGTCGTGGGCCGGCAGGTGGCGGACTGGCTCGCCGAGCACCATCGACGGAACGGCGTCGATCTGGTGACCGGGGTGCGGGCGAACCGTCTGGAAGGCGGTCCCGGCGGCCGGATCGCGGGCGTCCATCTGAGCGACGGGCGGTCGATTCCGGCGGACCTGGTCATCGCCGGGCTGGGGGTCGAACCCAACACCGAGTGGTTGGAGGGCAGCGGCGTGCAGGTCCAGGACGGCGTCCTCACCGATGACAAGCTCTTCGCGGTGGGTTTTCCTGAAGTCGTCGCCGCGGGTGACGTCGCCCGCTGGCCTCATCGGCTCTTCGGTGACGATCCGGTCCGGGTCGAGCACTGGGCGAACGCCAACGAGCAGGGAGCCTTGGCCGCGCGCAACCTGCTGCGCGGGCCTTCCGGTGCCGAACCTTTCGTCGAGGTGGCCGGGCTCGGCACGCGCGTGCACGGCAAGCGCATCCAATGGGCCGGCTTCCCGAGTCTCGCCGACCAGAGCACCATCGTCGCCGGCTCGGTCGAGGAATCGAAGTTCGCGGTCGCGTTCTCGCGAGACGGCGTCCTGGTGGGCGCGGCGACCGTCAACTACCCCAAGGAATTGAACCGCCTCCGCAGCGCCATCACGGCCGGCGCCCACCAGCCCACTCCCGCATGAGCCGGCGGGCAGGCGTGAATGCTCGCCGATTCGAATGAGCCTTCGGTAGCCCGTTCGAACCGTGGTACCGGGGCTCCATGGCCACCTGCGGCGGCGGAGCGGGCGGGGCTCACGGAGTCCCCGCCCGCTGCGACTGCCCGCTTCTACTGCTTGAGCAGCTTCTGCATCTTGGTGATCTCGGCGGACTGCGAGGCCACGATGTCCGCGGCCATCTTCTTGGCCTCAGGAGACCGCCCGGAGGCCTGCTCGGTCCTGGCCATCGCCACGGCGCCCTCGTGATGCTTGATCATCATCTCCAGGAACGCCTTGTCGAAGGCCGCGCCCTTGGCTCCCTCCAGCTCCTTCATCTCCTTGTCGGTCATCATGCCGTCCATGCCGCCGTGGCCCATGTGGCCCATCCCGCCCGTCCCGGGCGAGGGCACCGAAGCTCCCCAGCCGGTCAGCCAGGCGGACATCTGCTTGATCTCCGGGTCCTGTGCCTTCTTGATCTCGGCAGCGAGTTGCTTCACCTCAGGAGACGCGGCGCGGGTGGCGGCCAGATCGGCCATCTCGACCGCCTGACGGTGATGCGGGATCATCATCTGGGCGAACATGACGTCCTGGTCGTTGTGCTGCGCCTGCGAGCCGCCGTTGGACGGCGAGGCGCTCGCCGGCATCGAGTGGCCGGACATCGGGCCCTTGGCATCGTCGGAACCGTTGTCGCCGCAGGCGGCCAGGCTGATCGCCAGGGCGGGGACGGCGAGGAGCGCGAGTGCGCGCTTCATGGTCGTGAACCTTTCGTGTTGAGTGTCTGTGACGTCTGGGAGCCCGGCGCCCGGAGGCGCCGGCGGTCTGTCACAGCCTCAGCACGCACAACCGGTGCAGGGACGGCCTCGGTGGAGGTCGGCCCACGAGAAGGATCCGGACCCTGGCCAGGATCCGCCTTGCCACGATCATCGGCTCGCGCACGAACAGAGCGACGATCGCCGCGAGGAAGGAGAGCATGGTCAGGATCGCCAGGCAGACCTGACCGCCCGGATGATCCTGATGGTGATCGCCGGGTTGGTCTTCGCCGGAGGACGGATGATGGAGGGGCTTCGAGGAGGTTGGAGCCGCCTCATGCCCGCTGCTCATGGCCATCATCGGGACGCCGGCGGTCTCGCTGGGGCTCGGCGACGCCTGGAAGCCGTGCATCGCCAGAACGCAGAGCAGCATGAGCAAGCCGAACGGCAGCTTCACTGCCCGGCGGCACCGTTGCGGTGACCGATTCAGCTACCCCACCCGCCGTTCCACTCCCCGTAGCGACCGCGCGCTGTGAAGGCCGCTGAGCTTCCCCCTGCGCTCCCTGCAACCTTGCCCATGGTAATGAGGGACGCCCGTGGCGGTTATCGTTGCCCTCCTACGCATCGTAGGAGATGGTGAGCGAACCTCGCGGGAGGACCGGGTGTTCAAGCCGAACGGTCGCACGGTTCCCATGGTGGTCGGCATTTCGGCGGTGACCACGCTTGCCCTGGACCTGGCGGTCCTCGCCGTCCGCTCGGCCTCCCATCGCCTCCGGCCGCGGTCGCACCAGCGGGATCTGCCCGTTTCCTGGCCGCGGGGCGTCCCGGAACGGCCTCCGCAGGTCCCGTCGCCCCCTTGACGTCACGGCTCGCACCGCACCTGCTCGTGGCCGCATCACGATCTCTCCCACCCTCCGTGATCGCCGAGATCGCCGGGATGAAGGGCGTGCGCGGAGTCGAGACGGTCGATGCGGCACGCGGTCGTCTCGCGGGCAAGCCCGTCACCGTCTTCGGCGTCGATCCTTCGACGTTCCGGCGCTACACGCCGAAACCCACCGCGGCATCGGACGCACTCTGGCGCAACATCGCCGCGGGGGACATCGCGGTCTCCTTCGCCCTGGGGACCGATGGCGGTGTGACCCTCGGCAGCCAAGGGACGCTCGACGGAGCCGCTGGAAAGACCAGCCTCAGGGTGGGTGCGCTCGCAACGATGGGGATCGGCGAGGTCGACGCCGTGGTCTCGCGGCCGACCGCACGCGCCTTGGGCATGGCGGAGGGAAATGCGCTGCTCATCAGCGCCGGGAGGGGCGACCTCACGAAACTCACCCGGCGCGTGCGCAGGCTCGTACCCGGCGAATCCAAGGTCGTGTCCCTCGCCGATGACCGCGGGGCTTCTGCCGATCCCGGTGCCCGGCTCCCGGACGCCCGGGGCCGAGTCCTGACCGCACTACAGATCCGCACGGCGATCAAGGTGGCCCAGAGCAAGCTCGGAATGCCGTACGTATGGGGCGGGGAGTCTGACGCAGAGGGCGGTTACGACTGCTCTGGAATCCTGCAGTACGCCTTCGGCAAGGCCGGTGTCCGGCTGCCGCGAGTCGCCGACGACCAGGCGAAGGCGGGCTGGAGGATCCCGTCCGACAGAGCCGCTCCCGGCGATCTGCTCACCTGGGCCCATGACCCCACAGCCCCCGGATACATCTCTCATATCGCGCTCTACCTCGGCGACGGCAGGATGCTCGCCGCGCCCAGGCGCGGCACCGTTCTTCGAATCCAGCCGGTCTACTTCAGAAACTTCCAGGGTGCGATCCGTATCAATCCGCGTCTCGCCGCCCGGCTCGCCGGCTGACAAGGTCTTGGGCGGACTGTAGGACCAAAGCCTCTATCGGTCAGAGGCGCCGGCCCTGCAACCTGGCCATGACATCTCGATGGCACGGGGGGCTTGTCATGGGCATCGAGAGAAGCGGGAAACACCGAGGGCCCACCTGCCGGCTCGTCCTGGATCTGCGGGGGATCCCCTGGGGAGGCGACAAGAACAAGGCCACCGCCATGCTGGTCCAGCAGCCGGGAGTGCTCGCGGCGCACGTCGACCCCGACGCCCGCAAGGCCGTGGTGATCCATGACGCGCGTGTGGAGTTGCCCCTGCTCTGGAACTGGCTCGTCGAATGCCGCACTCACGACGTGGGCGGCCGGACGCGCAAGTAGCCGGCTGACAGGCAGCCGTTCGAGACGGTGCCGGTGCCGGCCTCATCCGTTCGACGGAGCGGTGCTCGGTACAGACGGGGGCTGAGACTTGCCCTGTACCGGCCCGGGCTTCGCGGTGGGGAGGCGCAGGCGCCTCAGCGCGAGGGCGTTGACCGCGACGATGAGGCTGGAGCCGGACATCGACAGCGCGGCGATCTCAGGGCGCAGGACGAGGCCGAAACCGGGTTCGAAGACTCCGGCGGCGATGGGCAGGGCGATGGCGTTGTAGCCGATGGCCCAGCCCAGGTTCTGCCGCATCTTGCGCAGCGTTCCACGACCGATGCGCAGTGCGGTGGGCACGTCCAGCGGATCGGAGCGCATGAGCACCACGTCGGCGGTCTCGATGGCCACGTCGGTGCCGGCGCCGATGGCGATGCCCAGGTCGGCCTGGGCCAGTGCGGGTGCGTCGTTGACGCCGTCCCCGACCATGGCGACCTTGCGCCCGTCGCGCTGAAGCTCGGCGATCTTGGCCGCCTTGTCGCCGGGCAGCACCTCCGCGATCACGGTGTCGATGCCCAGCCGCTCGGCGATGCGCTCGGCGGTGGCGTGGTTGTCGCCGGTCAGCATGACGACCTGGACGCCAAGGTCGTGCAGCGCGGCGACGGCCGTCCGGGAGGTCTCGCGCGGGGCGTCGGCGATGCCGATCAGGCCGGCCGCCCGGCCGTCGATCGCGGCGATCACGGCGGTCCGCCCGGTGGCGGCCAGATCATCGCGGCGGCCGGCCAGCGCGCCGAGATCGACGCCTTCGCGCTCGGCCAGGCGGCGGTTGCCGACCAGCACGCGTCGCCCGTCGACCTCGGCGATGGCACCGTGCCCGGGGACGTTCTGGAAACGTGCGGCTCGCGCGACGTCCAGGCCGCGTTCGGCGGCGTGCCGGACGATGGCCTGGGCGAGGGGATGCTCGGACTCGCGTTCCACCGCGGCGACGAGGCGGAGCAGTTCGGTCTCGTCCGCCTCGTCGGTGATGACGTCGGTCACCTCGGGTTCCCCCTTGGTGAGCGTGCCGGTCTTGTCCATCACGACGGTCTGGATGCGGGCGGAGGTCTCCAAGGCCATGGCGTTCTTGAACAGGACGCCGCGCTTGGCGCCCAGCCCGGTCCCCACCATGATCGCGGTGGGAGTGGCCAGGCCGAGGGCGTCCGGGCAGGTGATGACCACCACGGTGATCGCGAACAGCATCGCGGTCGCGAAGGCGCTGCCGGTCAGCAGCCAGGTCGCGAGCGTCGCCGCGCCGCCGATGAGGGCCACGAGGACCAGCCAGAACGCCGCCCGGTCGGCGAGCCGCTGGCCGGGGGCCTTGGAGTTCTGCGCCTCCTGGACGAGCTGGACGATCCGTGCCAGGGCGGTGTCGGCGCCGACCTTGGTGGCGCGCACGCGCAAGGTGCCGTTGGCGTTGATGGTGGCTCCGATGACGGTGTCCCCGGGCGCCTTGTGCACCGGCAGGCTCTCACCGGTGACCATCGACTCGTCGACCTCGCTCTCACCGTCCTCGACCACTCCGTCGACGGCGATCTTGGCCCCCGGACGTACCAGCAGCAGGTCCCCGGCGGCCACCTCGGCGGTGGGCACCTCGACCGGCTCGCCGTCGCGGATGACCACGGCCTTGGGCGGCGCGAGGTCGAGCAGGGTGCGGACGGCGTCGTTGGCGCCGCCCCGGGCGCGCATCTCGAACCAGTGCCCCAGCAGCACGAACGCCGCCAGCACCGTGGCCGCCTCGTAGAACACCTCGCCCCCGCCGGTGAGCGTGATCACCAGTGAGTACAGCCAGCCGGCTCCGACCGCGACGGCGACCAGCACCATCATGTCCAGCGTCCGGGCCCGCAGCGCCCGGACGGCACCGTCGAAGAAGATCCAGGACGAGTAGAAGATCACCGGCAGACTCAGCAGCAGCGCCCACACGTCCTGCCGGATCCCGAACGGAGTGGGCACGTCCAGGCCGAGCACCTCCTCGCCGATCGGTGACCAGATCACGATCGGGATGGAGAACAGCAGCGCGACCAGGAACCGGTTCCGCATGTCGGCGACCATCGCCGCCATCGACGACGCCCCGTGCCCGCCGTGCCCCATCGCCTCATGCGGCGACCGGGCCTTCGCCGCCTCGGCGGCATGCGGTGGCGGGGCGCGGTGCCCGGTGCGATCGACGGCGGTGCCGGCCTCCGGTGGGGGAGTGGCGGCTGCTTCGGCCATCGGGTCGCAGATGTGCGACGGCACCGACTGCCCGGCGCAGTGATAACCGCACTCGATCACCCAGCCCCTGAGCTCGGCCAGCGACGTATGCGACGGGTCGAACGCGACCGTCGCGGTCTGGGAGACGGGATTGGCCTCGACCGCCAGCACTCCTGGCCGGCGCCCCAAGACGGACTCGACGATGTTCTTCTCCGATGCCCAGCTCAGTCCACCCACGTCGAGAACGGCGACGCTGCGGTCCTTGCCCGAGCCGTGCCCCCGCCGCTTCTCCGCATCCTCCGGAAGAGCCGCGTGGTCGCTTTCGGCGTCGTGCATGGCAAGCCTCCTGATTCTGCGAGCGCCGACATCTCACCCGCCGGACGGGGTGGAGCGGCGCCGCCGGGGCAGCCTCATGTGCACGCGAGGTGACTTCAACGGCCCCTTCCAGTGTCCCCCGCGATCCAGAACCGGGCAGGGCGGGGGCCTCTGCAGCACCGGGCGAAAGTGCCTGGTCTGTCGGTGCAGGAAAGCGGAGCGCGAGATACTTGCTCATGACACTCGACGAGCAGAGTGCTGTGCCGCGGCGTCGGCCCGCGCCGCGGCACAGCCGTTTCAGCGGGCGTCGTAGAGGACGGGGTGAACGACCGGAAGCTCATCGGCGTGGCCCCGGACGGACAGGTCCAGGTCCAGGTCCAGGCGGGCGATGCCGCCCGGGAACGTCGCGGTCGACTTCCCGGTGGCCAAGCCGCCGCGTTCACCGCCATCGACGACCGGCTCCTGCTCGCCGCTGCTCTTCCGCAGCCCTTCAGGCGTGGCCGCATAGACCTCCTCCGGGCGCTCCCTGTGGGCGCCCATCGCATCACCATTCCGCTGAACGTGACCGCGGAGGACCCTTTGACCGGTGGCACAGCAGACCAGTCGATCAAGGTCGATGGAAGTCGATCGGGGAGCCTCTCACCTGCGAAAACGCCCGGGGGAGTAGTGGCGGGTCCGGAAGAGTCCGACCACGGTGGCTCCTCGATCGGCTCACCGCGCCTCCTCCGGTCCAGATGGGTTCTACCGGGGGCAAGATCGGGGTTCGAGGCCTCTGACCTCGATGGACTGTGAGTGCTCGTCAACGTTCTATGGAGTTTCTGATGCGGCGTGCCAACTGCCGGGTTTCCTGTGACGACGCCGTTGGCCATCGGGGAGCGGCGGTTCGACAGCTTACTGATTCAAATCCGAGCTTTCGTGCCGAGTCCGCTCCTCTCGGTCAGGGGATCATCTGCTGGATTGCACCCGCCGCCCGGCGCAGCCTTGAGGCCAGCGGTGAGGTGGGGCTCATCTGGTCGCCTAGATCGACACCTGAGACGCTGAGGGACGCTACCGGCACCTGCCGCCGGGACAGGATGACCGCCGCGATCGCCTCGACACCCGGTACCGCCTCGCCTTTCGACATGCCGATGCCGTTCGCCGTACGGACGCCCTCCAGCACGGGGCCGAGCGCCTCACTGCGCTCGACCCCGATCGTCTCGACGAGTTGCTCGGGCGGGTAGTAGGCGAGCATGCTGCGCCCGGTTGCGGTGGTGTCCACGGGGAAGCTGTCTCCCGCACTGAGCACGAGATCGAGCGGCGTCTGGGGTGTCCAGATGCGCTCGATCACAGCGGAGACATCGCCGACCGCGATCGACAGGGTGGCCGTCCACGGCCGGCCCGCGATGTCCTTGGCCTGTAGTTCGACCATGTACGGCAGGGCCAGTCTGCGGACGCTGAGGTCATCGAGGTACCGATCGGCCAGCAGGATCGAGGCGGGGCCGAGCCGGAACAGGCCGCGCTCCTCGACCACCATCGACTGCTGGAGCAGCGACCGCAGCAACCGGTGGACCACCGTGCGGTCCAGGCCGCAACTCTGCGCTATCTCCTGGACCGACATCGGCATCGCCGCATCCCGCAACTGGTTCAGCACATCGAAGGCGCGGGTGACCGACTGCACGACCGACCTCCTCTTCTGAGGGGTTTCGCCGTCGAGCTGAACCATGGTGACGTCCTCCATGCGATCGATGACCTGCGGAAGCGTGCATTTCGTGCGGAATGCGCCTGTTATGTGCGCCCGGTCAGTCTAGACCTCCGGCGGCTTCATACGGGGGCCGACGAAGGTTTCCACCCGGTCGCCTTGAGCGCCTCATTGACGAATCTCATGTCGACCACCTCGTCGAAGGGGAACTCTGCGGCGTTCGCTCCGGTGATGAGGCCGTTGTCGAACCACGCCTTGAGGGAGTCCTGTGAAACGAGGGGAGAACCCCACGACTTCTGGACGAGGCCCCAGGCGTAGGTCCAGATTCGTTCGTCCAACTGGCTGAACCTGGTCTTGCGTAGCAGCGCCCCTGCCTCGGCGGGGTCCTCGACGAGCGACTGCATGGCGCGGACATCGGCACGCACGAGCGCCCGGTACAGTTCCGGGTTCGCATCGACGTCCTCGGCACGGGCCTGCATCGTCATGCCTTGGATGCGATCGCCGCCGGCGATCTCCCCCGTCTGGTTGAGGAGGAGCGGCACGGCCCCCATGTCGATGACGGCCTTCTCCGCCACGGGCGGAACCGCCACAAAGCCGTCGATCTGGTTGTTGGCGAGGGCGGCCAGCGAATTCGATGCGGTCTGCAGGGGCACGATTCGGGCGTCCTTCACCGGGTCGGCACCCGCCTGCTTGAGGGCGAGCCTGGTGCAGGCGTCGGTCTGGCTGCCCGGTGCTGTGATGCCGAACCGGGCGCCCTTCACCTTCCCGAGGGCGGCCCGGCGATCCCTCAGATCGCTGTCGGCGGTGACGCCGACCCGCTTGGCGAACGCCTTACTGACCACCAGCAGGCTCGGCATGCTGTTGGTGTGAGCGAGCAGTGTCTTGAGCCGCCGGCCCTTGCCGACCGCGGCCAGCAGTTCGCCGGGGGCCGAGAGGTTGACGTGCCCGGCCTTCGTCAGCAGTCCGGTGAGCGCGGCGGGACCGCCGCCGAGCAGCACCCGCTCGACGGTCAGGCCCTCCTTCTTGTAGAAGCCCTGGTCCTCGGCCAGGTAGGTGACCGCCCACAGAACCAGGGGGTCCTTCGCCGCATGGATCAGCTTGACGGTGTCGCGGCCGCCCTTGCCGTCGGCGGAGCCGGCGCCGCAGGCGGACAGAAGCGGGGCGCCCGCTGCGGCCGCGCCCGCGACGGCGGCGTATCGGAGCAGTCCGCGACGAGACATGTGCGAGGTCGGAGGCGTCTGGGTGTTCGGGTGGATTGAATTCGGCATCGTGTTTCCTTTCCAGGACAGGGCAATCGGGGTGGACGCCCTGGAAGGTGGTGGTTGGAGAGGTGACCCGCGGGTCACGCCTCGGCGGGCCGCCAGCGGAGTGCGCGACGCTCGACGAGGCTGACGATCCATGTGAGTGCCAGGCCGAGAATGGTGGTGATCAGCAGGCTCGCGAACGAGCCCGCTGTGTCGTACTGGTTGGCGGTGACCGAGATCAGGTAGCCGAGCCCCTCGTTCGAGGTGAACATCTCGGCGATCACGGCTCCGATGAGCGCGAAGGGCACCGACATCCGCAGCCCGGCGAACACCCATACGAGTGCGGAGGGCACCAGGACACGGCGTACCGTGTCGAGCCGGGAGGCGCCCATCACTTTCAGCACGTCGATCAGATCGCGGTCGACGTCGCGCGCCCCGGCGAGCGTGTTCATGAACACCGGGAAGAACACCAGGGTCGCGGTGAAGATGGCCTTGGTCTCCACGCCGATGCCGAACCACAGGATGAACAGCGGGACGAGAGCGACTCGTGGAATGGAATTGAGCGCGACGAAGAACGGGTCGAAGATCCGGGCGATCAGTCGGCTGACTCCGAAGAGGAGACCGATGAGGATGCCCGCACCCGCACCGACCGCGAAGCCGGCCGCCGCTTCCAGCAGGGTCGCCTGCACGGCGGGCAGCAGTTGGCCGTTGTCCATGAAACGCGCCAGGGCGGACCAGACGGCGCTCGGGCTGCTGATCCAGAAGTCGGAGATCACCCGGCCGCTGGCCAGTTCCCAGCCGGTCAGCCCGAGGACCACCAGGGCCAGCCGTGAGACCGCCACCGTCACGGTCTCACGGCGGCGGGCCCGGATGCTGGGGTCGGTCAGGAAGACCTCATCCACTGCGGCCGCCGGGACCGCCCGTGCATCGCCCTTGTTCACTGCCGTCTCGTTCATCGTTCAGACCTCCTGCCCCTGGCGGATGTCGTCGCGCAGTGCGGACCACAGCCGGTCGAAGTAGTCGCCGAAGCCCGGAGCGAAGCGGATGCTGAAGACGTCTCGCGGACGCGGCAGGTCGATGCGTTCGACGGCCTTGATCCGGCCGGGGCGAGTGGACATCACGATCACGCGATCGGCGATGGAGATGGCCTCGGTGAGATCGTGCGTGACGAACATCAGCGTCTTGCCCGTGCCCTCCCACGTGCGCAGCAACTCGGCCTGGAGCACGAGCTTGAGTTGGGCGTCCAGTGCGCCGAAAGGCTCGTCCATGAGCAGCATGTCGGGCTCGTACACCAGTGAGCGGGCCAGTTGCGCGCGCTTCCGCATACCGCCGGAGAGCTCGCCGGGGTAGTGCTTCTCGAAACCTGTCAGGCCCACGACTTCGAGGTGGTGGGAGATGCGTTCGCGGCGCTCCTGCTTGGTGAGGCGCGGCCTGTCACCAAGACTCAACGGCAGCGCGACGTTGTCCTCCACGGTGCGCCATGGCAGCAGGTTGTCCCGCTGCGTGATGTAGCTGACCTGGGTGTTGACGCCGTTCAGAGGCTTGCCGCGGTACCGGATCTCTCCGGTGCCGGGCTTCATCAGCCCAGCGCTCAGGTTGAGCAGCGTCGACTTGCCGCAGCCGCTGGGGCCGACGATGGCCAGAAGCTCGCCCTCCGCCACCTCGGCCGTCACGTGTGCCAGGGCGTGGACCTGCTTGTTGTCCTTGTAGAAGACCTTGGAGAGGTCCCGATACTCGACTATCGGGGTCATACGCACCGTCCGGTCGTTCGTTTCGGCATGGAGGGCGGACCTGCGATCCGCTGTGCGCATTGCGCTTATCCTGTGCGGAAGTTGGTTTAGTATGTGCGCTGAATCACGGCGCTGTCAACGCTTCCGCAGTGATTACAGCCAGTAGTTCATGCAGTTGAACGGCGACATTGAAGTCGGGTAGCGGCGTCAGTGCGTGCCCTGTACGAATGGCGTCGGCGAGCGCTGCGTACGCGGACGCGACGTTGTGCCCGGGATGGTTCGCAGGCAACGGTGACGCGTATGGCAGGTCTCCCCGAGGCTGCAGGACGTCTCGGTCACGCGATCCGAGTGGGGTGACCTCGAGCGTGAGCTGACCGAACTGGGGCTGGCTTGTCGAGGACAGGCGCATCAGTCCCTCGGTGCCGAGTATCTCCAGCTCGAAGGACTCGTTCGGGCCGGTATGGGAGAACTGGGCGACTACGACGACGCCCGCGTAGTTCAGCAGCGCGGCGACGTTGTCGGGGGAGTCGCGTGGAAGCCGCTCTCCCGTGTCCACCAAGAACTCCGGTACCGCCGACCACATCCGCGCGGCGCTCACTCGTGCCGGGCCGAGCACGGTGCCGAGCATGTCGAGCGTATGGCCGGCGTGGATGCTGAGCACGTTCGCGGCCACCGAACGATGCCGTAGATGAGCCCGGTGGGCTGGCCGGGGCAGGAGCCCCAACGGTAGATAGACCCGGAGGTTGGCCGTCAGCGGCCGGCCGATCCGGCCCGCGGCCAGTGCCTGCGCCGCGGTGCGCAGGTGCGGCGAGAACCGGCCCTGCAGGCCCGTCACGTGCACCCGGCCCGGACGGCTCGCCGACAAAGCGGTGAGCTTGGCCGCTTGCGGGACGTCGACGGCCAGCGGCCATTCGCAGTAGACGTGCTTGCCCGCTGTGATCGCGGCTTCGACGATCTCCGCGTGCCGCGGCACTCGGACGGTGACCGCGATGATGTCCACGGCAGGGTCGTCCAGGACCCGGTCGAGTTCGTGTGTCGCCTCGACCTGCCACCGCTCCGCGGCTAGGGCGGCCGACTCCGGCGTGGAGGTCACCACCCGGCGCAGCCGCAGGCCGTCGAGCGCCGTGATGGCCGGTATGTGCGCGGTACCGCTCCAGTGGTCGGCCCCGGCGCCGACCACGGCGACGCCCAGTTCAGATGAGCTCATCGATGTCTCCAGAAGATCAGGTGTAGTAGTCCGGCGCGTGCCGAAGCGCCGCCTGCTGGTCGAGGTCGTGCTGCACCCACAGGGCCGCGCCCTCCTCGGCGAGCAGGTCCGCGGCCAGGTCGAAGCTGCGCCGGGTCTCGCCTGGGTCGCAGTTGTGGCGGGGCACCACGCGTCCCGTCCAGTTGTCCAGGCTGTGCACGAGGTCGCCGGAGATGAGCACGGGACCGGTGTCGGGCAGCCGGACGAGCAGGGACTGGCCGCCCGGTGTGTGCCCCGGGAGACGTTTCACCAGCACCGAGCCGTCGCCGAACACATCGTGGTCTCCGTGCAGCAGGGTGGTGGCGCGGCTCCTCAACGACTCGTAGGTGTCGCGGTCGAAGCCGAAGTCGCCTGGTGCGTCACCGAACGCGGCGGCGTGCTCATCGTGCTGGACGAGCAGTGTGGCGTTCGTGAACAGTCCCGCATTACCGACGTGGTCGGGATGGAAGTGCGACAAGGCCAGATAATCGATGCGGTCGGCGGGGTGGCCGATCGCCGCCAGTTGCCGCTCCAACGGTTCCCGCACATGGAAGACAGCGATGTCCGGGATGGTGCGGCCTTCGGGCACATCTGCCAGTTCGCCGGGGAGCCCGGTGTCCCAGACCAGTGTCCCTCGCGGGTGGACGATGAGGTAGCAGGTGTCTGACAGCCACCGCCGGACCCCTGGACCGGCATCGGGCTGGAACACGGCCCAGTCCAAGATCTCGATCCGGCCGCCGTCGAGCACGTAGAGTTTCACGGTTCTCCTTCGCATCTGCGCGTCATCGGTAACCCGCCACTTGGTCGAGCGCTTGGCGGTGCAGCGCCTCCCTGTCCTCCGGATGGGCGATGCCGATCAGTCGGCGCACCCGTTCGCCGATGGGACGGCCGCGGAGCCGGGCGACCCCGTACTCGGTGACCACCAGGTCGGCGTCGGCACGAGCGGTCGTCACCACGCCGGACTCGATCCGCGACACGATCCGGGCGCGCCCCCTGCCGGTGCGGGAGGGCAGCGCGATGATCGACCGGCCGCCCTCCGAACTCAGCGCGCCGCGGACGAAATCGCCTTGGCCGCCGATCGTGCCGACGTAGGCGGTACCGGCGACCTCGGCGGCGACCTGGCCGGTGAGGTCGACTTCCAACGCGGAGTTGATCGCGGTGAAGCGGGGCAGCCGAGCCAGCACGGCCTGGTCATGCGTGTGGGTCACCGGGTCCACGCGCAGCCGCTCGTTGCCGTGGGCGAAGTCGAACAGCCTCCTCGTACCGATCAGCCCGCCGGTCACGCTCACGCCCCGGTCGATCGGCTTGAGGGCGTTGGTGACCGCGCCCGACCCGACGAGGTCGACGACGGCGTCACCGATGACCCCGCTGTGCAGCCCCAGGTCGCGCTTCGCGGCCAACAGCCGGGCGACGGCGTTCGGGGCGGCGCCGATGCCGAGTTGAACGGTCGCTCCGTCTTCGACCAGGTCGGCCACGTACTGCGCGATCTTCTCGTCGGTCGGCGACGGTGGCCGCGAGGGTACCTCGACCAAAGGCCGACTGGTGCGGACGACGGCGTCGATGCGCTCGCGGTCGACCGGATGCCGGGAGTGCGTCCACGGCGCCTGGTCATTGACCTCGGCCAATACCGTCCGTGCCCGTTCGGCTGCGGCCGTCACGTACCCGCTCGCCGGGCCGAGGCTGAACCGCCCCCGTTCGTTCTCGGCGAGTTGCGCGATGACCACGTCCACCGTCAGCACTCCCGAGGCGATCAGCCGCGGGAGATCGGACAGGTGGCACGGCAGGATGTCGGCGACCCCCGCCGCGCACAGCGCCCGGTTGCTGCCGACGGCCCCCGGTGTGAGGAACGAGATCACGTCGGCGTGCTCAGGCCGGACGACATCGGCATAGCCGGCGCCGCCGAACAGGACGGTGAAACCGCCTATGTCGTGTCGCTGTTCGAGCAGCCGCTCGATGAGCGGTAGCGGTTCCCCGACGCCCTGCGTCCACAGCACGGTGTCGCCGCGCCGGACGAATCGCGTGAAGTCCAGCTCGAAGAACTCCACCGTCCGCGGCTTGCCGGCGAACGTCGTCATGACCCGACCTCCACGCGTCCGTGCACTGGACTACCCCCGGACCGGACACTGCGGATGTTGTCGAAGATCTGGCCGACCTCGTCCAGGACGTCCAACCGGGAACCGCCCGCGATGTGCGGTGTCAGCACGACGTTGTCGAGCGCGCAGAACCTGTCGTCGGCGGGACGGGGCTCCGCCCGGTGGACGTCGAGGCCGGCCCCGCCCAGCCTGCCGGCCGCCAGCGCGTCGTACAGCGCGTCCTCGTCGACCAGCCGGCCGCGGCTGGTGTTGATCAGCAGCGCGCCGGGGCGCATCGCGTCGATCTCGGCACGGCCGATCAGCGGCTCGCCCGCAGTGGCACCGGGCGCGTGCAGGCTGACGATGTCGGCTCCGGCGAGTACGTCGCCGATCGGCAGATGCCGCGCGCCCAGTTCGGTCTGGCGTTCGGCGGGCGGCCGGGTGGCTCCGCAGTAGAGCAGCCGCATGCCGAATGCCCGCGCCCGTTCGGCGACGAGCAGCCCGACTTCACCGAGCCCGATGATGCCGAGCGTGCGTCCGGTGAGCCCGCCGAGCCCGGTGAGCCCCGCCCAGTTGTAGGCGACGTCGCCGGGGCGGCCGGCGGTCCGCCCGGCGCGCACCGCGCGGTCGGCGGTCGGTAGTCGTTTGACCAGCGCGAGCATCAGCAGCAGAGCATGCTCGGCGGTGCGCTCAAGGCTGGGGCGCGGCAGACAGGACACCTGCACGCCGTGTTCGCGTGCGGCGACCAGGTCGATGCCGTCGTCCCGCGCCCCGAGCCGCTGCACGAACCGCAACCGCGGGCTGCTTTCGAGCAGCCGCCGGTCGACCCGGCCGCGCCGCAGGAGCAGGACCGTGCAGTCGGCGGGCGATGACGCGACCGTCACACCGTCGGCAGGTCCCACACCGGCGCGCAGGGAGCGCAGCACGGACGGATCGGGGACCTCGGGCGCGAAGAACCCGGCCAGATCCGCCCAGTCCCGATCGCTGCGTGCGGTGAGCAGCCGCCGCGCCATATCCAGCACATGGTCGTCGTCGAGAAAGCCGACGCATACCGTGGTGGAGGCGGGTGCGGTGCCACCGGCGGGCAGGGGCTCGATCACCCCATCGCTCCGCGGAAGTCCGGCTTGCGCTTGGCGCGCCACGCGTTGCCTCCCTCCTTCGACTCCTCGGTGCCGAAGTACAGCGCCAGGGCCTGGAAGGCGAGCTGCCCGATGCCGCGGATGTTCTCGCTGTCGGCGTTGAACGACCGCTTGGCCAGGGCCAGGGCGGTCGGGCTCAGGTCGTTGATCTCCCGGCACCACCGGTCGACCTCGTCGTCCAGCAGGTCGTCGGGCACAACGTGGTTGATCAGCCCCATGTCCAGGGCCTCGCGCGCGGGGTACTTGCGGCACAGGTACCAGAACTCGCGCGCCTTCTTCTCGCCCACGATCCGCGCCAGGAAGGCGGTGCCGAAGCCGGGGTCGACCGAGCCCACCTTGGGACCCGCCTGCCCGAACACGGCGCTCTCACCGGCGATCGCCAGGTCGCACACGGTAACGATCACATTGCCGCTGCCGACCGCGTATCCGCGCACCTTCGCGATGACCGGCTTGGGCACGTCCCGGATCGCGCTGTGCATCTCCTCGACCGGAATGCCCACCGAACCCCGTCCGGCGCCGACCCGATCGGACTTCTTCTCGGCGGAGTCGCCGCCGACGGCGAACGCGCGGTCTCCCGCGCCGGTCAGCACGATGACACCGATGTCACGGTTCCAGCCCGCGCGCAGCACCGCGTCGGTGACCTCGGCGTAGGTCTGCCCGCGGAACGCGTTGAGCCGGTCCGGACGGTTGAACGTGATCGTCGCGACGTGGTCCTTCTCCTGGTAGAGGATGTCCTCGTAGACGGGCTCGGTACTGATGCGGTCACTCATGGCGGGTGCTCCTTCGGTCAGCGGTTCGCGGCGCGGAGAGCGTCGCGTGCAGTTCGGACTTGAGGACCTTGCCGTAGGCGTTCTTGGGCAGTTCTGAGAGGAAGTGGTAGCGGCGGGGGCGTTTGAACCGGGCGATGTGCTCCTGGCAGTGCCGATCCAGCCGCCGACCGAGGTCGCCGTCGAGCTCGACGCCCTTTTCCGGGACGACGAACGCCACGACCAGCTCGCCCCACTCGGCGTCCGGTACACCGACGACCGCGGCTTCGGCGACCGCTTCGTGCATGACCAGGGTGTCCTCGACCTCGCGCGGGTAGATGTTCGAGCCGCCCGATATGACCAGCTCTTTCGAGCGGCCCTCGAGTGTGAGGTAGCCGTCCTCGTCCAGCCGGCCGAGATCTCCGGTGCGCAGCCACCCGTCGCGCAAGGCCCGTGCGGTGGCCTCCGGATCGCGCCAGTACCCCGCCATGACCGTGGCGCCCTTGACCTCGACCTCGCCGATCCGTCCCGGGGGGACCGGCCGGCCGTCCGGGGCGCACACCCGCACGCGCACCGCGCTCTGTGCGGTGCCGACTCCGGCCAGCCGCTGCGAATACCGCGGATGCCCGGTGTGCTGGTGGTCGCTCCTGGACAGCGCGGTGATGGTCATCGGCGACTCGCCCTGGCCGTAGATCTGCACGAAGCGCTGCCCGAGGACCGACAGCGCGTCCCGGATGTCGGCCAGGTACATCGGCCCGCCACCGTAGATCACGGTCTTGAGGCCCTCACCGGTCCCGCCGCGCGACCGGGCGGCCTCCACCAGCCGCCGTACCATCGTGGGCGCCGCGAACAGCGACACCTCGCCGGTGGCGGCGGCCAGGGTGAGAACCTCGCCGGCGTCGAAACGGCCGCCGGCCGGGAACACGTGCCGCGATCCCATCCGGGTGTGGACGAGTCCGTACAGCCCGGCGCCGTGAGAGATCGGAGCGGCGTAGAGCACCGCCTCGCCCGGACCGACCGCATCGACGTCGGCCAGATGGCACAACGACATCGCGATCAGGTTGGCGTTGGTGAGCATGACGCCCTTGGGCCGCCCGGTGGTGCCGGAGGTGTAGAACAGCCACGCGACGTCGTCCATCTCCCGCTCCGCCGGTTCGCCTGGCCGCGGCGCCGTCCGCAGTGCGAGCCGGTCCACGCTCACGACCGCCGGGGCGTGCGTGTGCGGGGCGGCCATGGCCGGGGTCTGCGCGTCGGTGAACACCAGCGAGGCCTCGGAGTCGTCGACGATGACGGAGACCTCGGCGGGTGCGAGCTTGCGGTTGATCGGCACGGCGATCGCACCGCACCACCAGATGCCGTAGAGGCACTCCAGGTAGCGAGGGGAGTTGGCGAGATAGAGCCCGACCCGGTCGCCCGGCCGGATGCCGTGTTCGTCGACGAGCCAGCGCGCGACCGACGCGGCCGCTGCGGCGAATCCCGCGTAGTCGGAGACCACCCGCTCGCCGCTGACCAGTGCCGGTGCGTCCGGCATCCGCCGCGCCGTCGCGGCGAGCCACTCTGCGATGTTCATCCGGCCGCCTAACGCAGCAGGATCTGGACGGTCTTGAGCTCCTGGAACTCCTCCAGGCCCACCGTCCCGAACTCGCGTCCGGTACCGCTGTCCTTGTAACCGCCGTGCGGCATGTCGTCCAGGCCGGCGGTGTTGTAGCAGTTGACGAACATCTTGCCCGTGCGCACGGACTTGGCCACCCGGATGGCCCGGTCGATCGACCGGGTCCAGACCCCGCCGGCCAGGCCATAGGCGCTGTCGTTGGCCAGCGCGATCGCCTCCTGCTCCGTCTCGAACGGGATCACCGACAGGACGGGGCCGAAGATCTCCTCCTGCGCGAGCCGCGAGGAGTTGTCCACGCCGTCGAACACGGTCGGTTCCACGAAGTGCCCGCGCTCCAGCGCGGGGTCGCTCGGTGCGCCGCCACCGGTGACCAGCTTGGCCTCGGCGCGCCCGACCTCGATGTAGTCGAGCACGCGCCGGTGCTGCTGCTCGCTGATCAAGGGGCCCATGGTCGTGGCGGGGTCGCGGGGGTTTCCGAGGACCTGCGCCGCCGCGTGCTCGGTCAGTGCGGCGAGGAACTCGTCGTGGACGTCGCGGTGCAGCAGCAGCCTGCTTCCAGCCGAGCACTGCTGCCCGCTGTTGAAGGTGAACGCGCCGATCGCGTTGCGCGCCGCGTCCTCGATCGGCGCGTCCGGGAACACGATGTTGGCCGACTTGCCGCCGAGTTCGAGCGCCACCCGCTTGGTGTTGACGGCGGCGGCGCGCATCACGGACCGGCCGCTGGTCGTCGAGCCGGTGAAGGCGATCTTGTCGACGCCGGTCGACGCCGCGAGGTACTGGCCGACCACCGCGCCCCGTTCCTGCTGCGAGGTCACCACGTTGAACACGCCGTCGGGAAGGCCCGCCTCCGTGAGGCACCGCGCGACCAGCAGGGTGGGTCCGGGGCACAGGTGCGAGGGCTTGGCGATGACGGTGCAGCCGGCGGCCAGCGCGGGCGCGAGCTTGCACACCACGCCGAGCAGCGGGAAGTTCCAGGCGGTGATGAGCGCCGCGACGCCGACCGGCTCACGCAGGATCAGGCCGAGCGCCTGCGGGTTGCGCTCGCTGACCGCCGATCCTTCCGCCGACAGCGCCAGCCCCGCGTAGTACTCGAGGCAGCGTGCCGCGGCGGCCACTTCGCCGAGTGCCAGCGTGACCGGCTTGCCGGATTCGAGCACCATCCGCATGGCGACGTTCTCGGCGTCGGCGGTCAGCAGCCGGGCGGCCTCGCTCAGCACCTCGTACCGGCGGCGGCTCGGGCTCGAAGGCCAGGTCCCGCCGTCGAACTCACGCCGTGCGACCTCGACCGCCCGGGCGGCGTCGGCCTCCCCACCGTCGGCGAATCGGCCGACGAGCGTGCCGTCGAAAGGGCTGCGGCTGTCGAAGCGTGCTCCGGACGCGGCCGGGTACGGCTTTCCATCGAGCCACAGGGCGAATTCCTCGGGTGCGTTCTCTGCGCCCATGATGTTCTCCTTCGTCGCGTCCGTGGATCAGGTGTGGGTGAGGCCGCCGTCGCAGGCGATGGTCTGGCCCGTGATGAAGCCGGCCGCCGGCGTGCACAGGAACAGCGCGAGGCCGACGAGGTCCATCGGCACCTCCTCGCGCGGGATGCACTGGCCGGCGATGAGGTTGGCCTTGCCTTCGGCCGTGACCGTCTCGCGCGGCACCTCGGTGAACGTGCCACCGGGCTGGATGGCGTTGACCGTGATGCCGGACGCGCCGAGTTCCCTGGCCAGCGAGTTGGTCATGCCGATGAGCGCCGCCTTGGACGTCACGTAGTGCAGGTAGTTCCTGACACCCAGCGGGACGGCGCCGGACATGATGTTGACGATGCGGCCCCAGCCGGCGGCGCGCATGTGCGGGGCGACGGCACGGGCGCACAGGAACGAGCCGGTGATGTTGACGCGGAGTACGGTGTCCCATTCCTCCAGCGGGATGTCCTCGAACGGACGCATGGTCAGGCTGGAGAAGATCGCAGCATTGTTGATCAGTGCGTCGATCCGGCCGAACTCGCCGACCACCGTGTCGGTGAGAGCGGCCACCGACGCGGAGTCGGCGACGTCGGTGGGTACGGCGAGCGCCGTACCTCCGGCCTGCTCGATCTCCGCTGCGACCCGGCGGGACGAATCGTCGTTGACCTCGGCGATCACGGTCAGCGCCCCGGCGGCGGCGAACTCGCGAGCGTACTCGCGGCCGATCCCCTGTCCGGCTCCGGTGATCACGATCACTCGGTCACGGACGTCGAAGTTCCGTCCGTAGGAGATCACGGACTCCTCCGCCGTGGCGGCCTCTGTTGTGACGGTCGGGTTCATGCGTGCTCCTCGTCGTGAGATGGGTGTGGTTCCGGCGTCCACTGGCAGAGGCGCCGGGGGCCGGCCGGGGTGGAGACGTCTTCGTGGACCGCCCGCAACGGCATGTCGTGTCTGAGGTCGCGGACGCTCGCGCCGACGAGGTTGCCGACCAGGAGCGGACCTTCGGACGTGCGGACGACCACGACCACGTAGGGGACCGGGATCTCGGGGAAGTACTGCCGGTGGAAGACCGTCCAGGAGAGAAGCGATCCGCGCCCGGACAGCGGCTCCCAGGCGTGCTCACTGTCGAGGCATTCCGGGCAGACGGGCGCCGGTGGGTAGCGGAACTCGCCGCACCCGGCACACCGTTGCAGGCGCAGTTCGCCTTCGGCGGCGTAATGCCAGTAGGGCTTGTCGTACAGGCTCTGCTGCGGGGCGGGACGACGTGCGGCGGTCATGCGTCCGCCCTCCGGTAGATCAGCGAGGTGACCTTGCCCGCGACATCGGAGATGTACTGGGCGGTCACGGCATCGGGGGTCTGGGCGTCTCCGGCGTCGCCGCGCAATTGGCGCACGCACTCGACCTGGTGCCCCCAGCCCTGCATGTAGCTCCCGGACAGATGGCCTCCGGAGGTGTTCACCGGCAGGCGTCCGCCCGGTGCCAGGTCGCCGGAGGCCAACAGCCGGCCGACCTCACCGTCGGCACAGAATCCGAACCCTTCAAGTGCCAGCGGGACGTGGACGCTGAAACTGTCGTAGATCTGCAGGACGTTGACGTCGGAGGGCCCGATCCCGGCCATGCCGTACACCTGTTCGGCGGCTTGCCGTTGTGCCGGCCGGTAGAAGTGCTCCAGCCGGGGACGCAGGCTCGTCGCGCCTCGGTTGTGGTCGCTGCGACCGATTCCGCTGAGCAGCACCGCGGGCCGGCCCAGCCGCCGGGCGCGTTCGGCGGTCGTGACGATGAGGGCGACCCCGCCGTCGTTGACCAGGCAGTAGTCGTAGAGCCGCAACGGCTCGCAGATGTAGCGCGCCGCCAGGTACTCCTCGATGCTCAGCGGCTTGCGCATGACCGCGTTGGGGCTGAGGCGCGCGAAGCTCCGCTGCGCGACGGCGACCGCGCCGAGATCGCGTTCGGTCAGCCCGACCGTGGCGAGGTAACGATTGGCCAGCAGAGCGTACAGCGCACCCTGGGAGGTGAGCCCCCACGGGGCGTAGTAGGTGTAGGCGAGGTGGCGGTCACCGCCCATGGCATTACGGCCTCCGTACGCGGTGCCGGCTGTCCGCTGGTCGTTGCCGTAGACGAGCGCCACGCATTCGGCGACCCCGGAGTGGATCGCCATGGCGGCCTTGAGCACGGCTTGGACGGCGTCCGCCTGGTCCGCCCAGCGCACATCCATGCCGAGCACCTCGCCCAGACGTTCGCCGGCCAGCGTCGGCCCCGCAACGAGACCGTCGATGTCGTGGCGCGCCAGTCCGGCATCGCGCAGTGCGCGGCGAAAGGCAATCGACGCATGGCCGTAGGCGTCCTGGTGCCGCTCTCCTCGCCGGGCGCGGGTGTAGTCGGACGGGTAGTCGGTCTCACCGACGCCCACAATGGCGACCGTGTCCCGCAGCCGGGCGAGCCGATCGAGATCGGGCATGGTCAGGACTCCCTTCGGGTGAAGGACCTAGTGCGCCGGACCCGGCCGTCAGGGCCGGACTCCAGGCCGAACTCGGCGGACAGGCGAGGGTCCAGCCGCCCCAGCCTCGGCATCGCGCTGGACACGGCCGCCGGGGTGGACAGCAAGCGCATCGGCGAGCCCAGCACCGTCCAGGAGTCCCCGTCGCCGGTGGGCCTGTCCACGATCAGCCCGCGTGCCGCTGTATGCGGGTGGGCGAGCACGTCGCGCACGGTCAGGACCGGCGTGCGGGCTCCGTCCTCGTCCAGTACGAAGCCGTCCTTCGTCTGCTCGATGTGTGCTTGCACACCGGTTGTCGCGTTCCAGTTCCAGTGGGTCGCCCACGCCGACCCGTCCTGCATCGCCAGATCGAGCGTCGCGCCGGAGCCTGTATGGGAATCGCGGCCCTCAAGCGCGGCGAGTACACCCAGCAGCCCGAAGAGGCCTCCGAGCTGATCGGAGATCGAGATCCCGGCCTTGGTGGGGACACCGTCGACGAGCGTGGTGCTCATCACCCCCGAGGCCGCCTGCACAACCGTGTCCAGTGCTGGGCGCCCCGGGTACACCGTGTGGTGGCCGAACCCGTTGATCGAGCAGTAGATCAATCGCGGCAGCGCCGCCCGGACGGCAGCGGGCCCGAAGCCCAGGCGGTCCAGCGAACCGGGCTTGAGGTTCTCGATCAGGACGTCGGCCGAACGCAGCACGTCCCAGAGGACCTGCCGGTCCTCCTCCTCGCGCAGATCCAGGACAAGACCTCGTTTGTCGGTGTTGAGCAGCGCGAAGACATAGGCCTGGCCGTCGGGACGCAGCGGCGCGTTGTGCCGGTTGGAGTCGCCCCGCGGCGGTTCAATCTTGATCACGTCCGCGCCCAGCGCGCCGAGCTGCTTGCCCGCCAGCGGACCGACGGTGTTCATGCCGATCTCGACCACTCGGACACCGTCCAGCGGGCGTGCCGCGGACGGCGCGTCGCCGGTGACACGGTCCATGGAGGGAGTGCGCGAGGCGGCCAGCCTCAGCACGGCCGCACGGTCGGCATCGGGCAAGGGGATCTGTGCGTCCGGTGTCGGATCCATCCGTACCGGCGGTCCCGGCACGAGCACCCGCCGCCCCGTTTCCGGGTCGGTCATCAAGTGCACCATGCCGCGGTGGCGCAGATTGGGCTCATCGGCGAGTTCCCCGACCGGGACCACCGGGCTGCTCGGAATCACCGCCCGGGTCAGCGTGTTCACGCAATCCGCGACGGACCGCTCACCTGTCCATGCGCCGACCACCTCATCGACCGCATCGGCCTGCTCCATCCGGCTGGTCGTCGTCGCGAACCGGGTGTCACGCACCAGTTCCGGGCGGCCGATCACTTCGCACAAGCGAGACCACTGGTCGTCCGTCGGTGCGCAGATCAACACCCAGCCGTCATCGGCCCGGTAGGAGTTCCACGGTGACAGCGTCGGATGCCGGTTGCCGTTGCGGGTGGCCGTACGCCCCGAGAACGGGAGCGGCAGGAACGCGGCGAGCGCGTTGACCCCCACGTCGTAGAGTGCGATGTCGATCCGTTGGCCGAAGCCGTGGAGTCGCCGGACACGGAGAGCCGCGATGATCGAGGCCGCCGCATAGACCGCGGACTCCAGCTCCAGCAGCGGAGCGCCGGCCAGCACGGGCGGACCGTCCGGCCGGCCGGTGGTCTCGGCGATCCCGGAAATCGCCTGGACCATTGCCTCCGAACCCGCCCGCCCCGCCAGTGGACCGTCATGTCCGAACGCCGTGGTGTCGCAGATGATCTGCCGCTCCGGACGTGCCGCCTCCCACAACGCAAGGTCGTCGTCGCCCACGTCAGTGGACAACAGAACGACGTCGGCGACAGCAAGCACAGAGCCGAGCAGGGCACGGTCCTCGGGCGACCTTCGATCGATCGTCATGCTGCGCTTGCCCGTGGCGGTCACGGCTCTGTCACGCCACTTGTGCTGGGCGCTGGGGCGAGGGGATTCGGTGAGAACCACGTCCGCTCCAAGCTGAGCAAGCATGCCACCACAGGCTGCGACCGCGACGCGGTCCCCGATCTCCACCACCAGGAGGTCTCCCAGTGGCCCGGAGGGCGGTGGTATGGATGTCATCTCCACTCCTGTGCGCATTGCGCCTATGTAGTGCGTGTTGCGCAGAGAGTACTGCGATACTGCACGCAGGTCCATACCTTCAGGGGAGGGAGTACTCGCCCGCGACTGGGACCGCGGCGCGGAAGGCAGGGCCACGGCATCGGCGGTGCGCCGATGGCTGCTGGCGGCCTCTGCGGAGCAGCTCACCCGCTCCGAGTGGACGCGGCCCGCAGCAAGCTCGGACCAGCCGTCGGCGCCGCCGCGTTGGCCGCCGAGGTGGTGGCCGACCCGCTGTCTGACCTTGATGACGACCTGGGCGGCCCTCTCGAGCCTGACCGTCACCACCAGGCCGCCGCGCTCATGCCGACGGCCCGCACGCTTTCCACATTTCGAGAGCGTTGAACCCGCCGTACGGGCGCGGTCCCGCTGATGCTCTTCTGGCCCTCGCGGGATGGCACGACTGCCCGCGAACTGCGCTGACCTCCCTTTTTCGCCTCGTGGAGCAAGGCACCTCGGTGGAGGAGGCCTTCAAGATTGTCCACCTCGCCCCGCCCGTCGCGGGACGACTGGTATCGGGGGCCCGGGGAATCCGCAACCGATCGTGCCGACCGCTCGTCGACCACGTGGAGATGTACCCCCTACGGGGTTCGGATTGGAGGGCGGGAGGACTTCGCTGACGTAGGACGACGGTGGCGCTAATGACGTGATCTCCACTTGGAGATCGCACAAGGTCGGCCGATTCGGTTGGCCCGAACTTTGGCGCCGGGATAGCCGCCGCGGGCCAGCACAAGCCTGGGACCGCTGGGCCGGGCCAAGGCAGGTGCCAGACTGTGGCAACGGTTTCATCAAATATCGAGCGGTGCCCTTACCTGGAGGGAATCGCCAGAAGCGCCCAGGCCACCTCCTCAGTTTCCTTGTAGGCGATCGCCAATGGCCTGTAGTGAGCGGGGTCGATGAGGCCGGGACCATCGCGAATGATCTCAGTGTGGAGGTAATCGGAGGTGATCAGCGCGAACTCGGTGTTTTCCCGCTCGACGAGAGCCTTGAACTGCGGGGCGTCCAGGAGCCGGAAGGCGTGCGTGACAGCTCTGCCAGCAACACCATGAGTGTCTAGGAGAAGATAGCCGGCGTGGATGACGCAACGTAGCCGGAGGCGGGCTCTTGGGTCGGCGTTCTGGTTGTGGCGGCGGATGCCGGCACTCAGGTAGCCGACAAAGAGTTCGAGGAGCAACTCAGCACTGACATCGGCGGGCGGGATCAGCAGGATCCCATCCCCTCGATCTTCATGGTGGCTGGCGTCCCAGGGCAGGCCGACCTTGGCACAGGTCGCCTGAACAATACGGTAAAGGGCTGTACGCATCTGGATCTGCGCTCCTGTGGAGGCGCGCCCGGCGGCGACGATGTCAACGGCGATGATGGACCGATGCATGACCGAGCGGCCAGGCCCGGAAGACCTCGCAGACCTGGCAGCAGCGGACAAGATGGCGTGGGCAAGGCGTCGCGCGATGCTGTAGGTGTTCACGACTGTCCCCTCTGTGGTGTGGCCAGCGGTACGACCTATTGAGCGACCGGTGAGCCAGGCATGCCACCTTTACCGGTCCACACGAAGTGGGCCGGGTCCACCGGAGGTGGAGACACCGCCTTCCGGTGGCCAACATTCCCGATTACCCTGTTGTAAGTGAACATGCCCTGGCACGGCCGTACGCCGCCGACGACGTGTGAATCCGGCTCTTGGCCCTACAGCGCGGATCCAGCTGTGTTTGAGGCCCGCCGGGCGGTGGGCCAGATGGTTAGGACGATCAGCGCGCTCGAGAGTCAAGGCGAATCTCCGAGTCCGGCCGTTCTCTCCTACATAGCCGCGACGGATGCCATCTCGAAAGCGCTGCGTGAAGACGTACTGCCCGAGCTTGTCGCCGAGGCGCGCGCTCATGGTGTCGGGTGGGCTGAGATCGGCAAGTCTCTCGGAGTTCGTGACACGGCCGCCCAGAAGAGATTCGGAAAAGGACCTACACAGGACTCCGCGCGAAGCGAACTCGCCGAGGAAGAGAGAAGCGTCGTCCACCTGTCCAACGAGCTCCTTTCATGGGAGCCGCGGGGTGAGGACGCCTTACTGATGGCCGAGATCAGGGAAGAATTGGAAGGCACCACGGCAGCGGATCGCGTTAAGTACGCATTCGCATTGATCCGTGGTTCCTATGCTTCTTTCAAGAAGGCTGAGGGCCACCTGAAGCTTCCGGAGCAGGAAAGGGACGAAGACGCATTTATTGGCCTGCTCTACGACGCGCAACAGAAGCTTATGAATCTGGTGCAGACGCTGGTCGCCGACTCGGCGCAATGGGAAGCCATCGCCGATTGGGCAGAAGTGCCCAAGACTCCTGATGCGTCGCACTATTACGCCCCGGCTACCTACATGTTCTATGCGTTTCGGCAGGTGATGCTCGCTTGTAACTACAGCATGCGAGCGGTGGGCACGCCCGGACTCGACCCCAACGAGCGTATGCGACTCTTTGCGACCGCCAACCAGATCCTAGAGGTCACGATGCTCGTTTTTAGCCGGTCCGATGTCCAATCGGCCCTTCCCCGCGGCTAGCCTCGATTTTTCGTGAGGTCGGTTGGGTCGCGGAGCGACCCAGCCGACTCTTGGCTTTCGGCGGCGGGTCAGCCGTTGGGCCCGACTGTCGCGTCGGGTGGGCGGGGTTCCACGGGCCCGGGGGTCTCCTTCCTGGTGTTGATGGGGAGGTTCATGCTGGTCAGGGCGCCGGGAGCATCTGCAGGCGCCTGATCGCCGAGGCGATCAGACCGCTCCAGGGCCAGTGGCGGGCCAGCCGGAGCCGGAGCCGTCTGCCGCCCCGCGCCAGGCGCGCGGCGGCCGAGAAGACCCGCAGACGCAGCCGTTTGGGTTCCCAGCGGCGGGCCGGATGATCAGCGAAGGCGAGCATCTGGGCCCAGGCGGTCAGGTCCGCGGCCAGCGCCACGAGTTCGAGCCAGACCTGGTTGGCCGCGAAGCTGTGCAGGGGCAGGTTGCGCAGGCCGGTGTCCTTGGCGCAGCGGATGCGGTCCTCGCAGCGGGCGCGGCGGCGGTGGCGCAGCTCCAGGTCGGCGAGTTGCCCGTGCTTGCCTCCGGGCCGGGTGCCGGTGACAAAGCAGGTGAAGCGGTGCCCGTCGACGTCGGTGAACCGCAGTTGGGCGCCGGGGTGGGGGCGTTCGCGGCGGACGATGACCCGCATCCCCTTCGGCCAGGACGACAGGTCCAGCATCCCGGTCAGCTCGGCCACCCACGCGCCCCGGCGGGGCTGGCGGTCGGCGTCGTAGGCGCACTGCCACACGTGTTCGGGCAGGGCGAGGATGGCGGCGCAGATGTCGTCGGTGAGGTTGAATCCGATCGAGTACTTGACGCGGCGGGCGGTGACCCAGTCCAGGAACTCGTGGGTGCCGCCACCCGAGTCGGTGCGGATGATGACTTGTTTGTGCAGGCGGGTCGGGATCTGGTTGAGGGCCAGGTGCCCCGCGGTGATGTGGTCGGCGGCGGTGTTGGACCCGGCGTTGCCCGGCCGCAGCACCAGCGCGGCGGCCTCACCGGTCCCGCCCGCACTGTGGTCGATGAACGCCGTCATCGGATGAAACCCGAAGGTGCGCTTCCACGTCGGGGCCGCATTCTCCTTCTCCGAGTGCGCGAGCACGATCGTGGCGTCCAGATCCACCGGGATCAGGCCCCCGCCCGTCCCGGGAGCGCGCTCGCCGGCCAGTTCCCAGACCCGCTCGCGAGCCGCCGCCCGGGCCCTGCGGATCGCCCGCAACGCCTGCGGGCTGGCCTGGGCCAGGGTGGTGACCAGGCGCGACACCGTCGGATCGGACGGCGCCGGCCCGAACAGCTCCGGCTCGGCCCGCAGGACCGCGATATCGGACAGGCAGTCCCCGCCCAGCGCCAGCATCACCGCCAGGTCCGCGACGATTTTGCCCGGATCGTGGGTCGCCCGCGGCCTGCGCCACCGCTCCAACCCGGCGGAAAGTGCCTGGTCGAGCCCGGTCGCACGGAGCGTCTGGGCAAGCAGCACCCCACCGGCATGACCGACGATCCCGGCCCCGTCCGAAGACACCGCGAGCTTGGCGGGGCGACCTGTAGTCTTCACTCGAAAAGTGCTTTCGGACTGGTGCGGACAGGACTCTCGACAAGCCCTATCCTCCCAGCTCGGGAGCACTTTTCTTGTCTAAATGGTCACTCTCGACCCGCCGTCCGGTGAAAGCCCGAGGCTAGCCCGACCGTCGTGTCCTGGGAATGCCGCGGCGGCGGCCAGCGGGCTCGAAAACCGGGTTAGTTCTGCGCAGTGGGCTTAGATCAGAGTCATGACGGCACCGCACCGGGCAGGTGAACATGGTTGTCCGGCGTGCCAGGCGGACTGTGGATGCCCAGCAGGGAGCAACTCGGCTTGTTGCTGGTCTCGGCGTGGAGGTGCTGCGGCCAGGAGGTGTCTTGGCGGTCATCACCACGGCCTGTGACTAGGCCGGGCGCTGAAGCGCCCCCGGGTTCGGTAGAGGCCCATGTTGAAGCTGTGACCTGCGGTTCTGTGTGGTTCTGGCGGGACGGCTCCGTCCAGGTGCCGCGGGCCGACCGTCCCGGCGAGGCGGGCCGGTACGAGGGTGGCGCCGCCCCGGGAGAGCGGCGCGGCCGTAAGGCTCGGCCGCGTCGACTCTGCGAAGGGCGCCGTGGTCTTCTATGAACTGGAATGGCTGCGGCCGGGGCACCGAATCGAGATGGCGCGCGCGGGCGGCAGGACCGCCGTGTTCACCGCCGAGTCCGTGGAACGGGTCGCGAAGGAAAAGTTCCCCACCCGGCGCGTCTATGGCCCGCTCGACCACGCGGGGCTCAGGCTGGTCACCTGCGGCGGCCCGTTCGACGAGAGCAGGCATGCCTACCGCGACAACGTCAGCGTCTACGCCGCGCAGACGGCGGTCATTCCATGAGGACAACCGGCCGTCGCCGACCCCGACGCACGAGTTGACGCCGAGCGGGCGAATCGGCCGCTGTCGGTCACCGTCATTTTGACAGGCCTTGCCGAGCATTTCCGTGGCCTAGAATCAGGCTTAGATGCTTTGATCTCCCGGGCTCGCATGATGGCTCCCCCCGGGCGGATTCGTTCTATGCGCGGCCGGGGCCGCGCATCGCATGCGGGGGAGCGTTGCAGGTGATCGCCTCGATCGACTTCGGAGCGTCGTCTACCAAGGCCGCCATTCTCGACTCGGCGGGCGGGCCGCCGGAGAGCGTCCTGTTCGGGGACGCGGCGGAATTCCCCACCGCGGTCTACCTCACCGGCAAAGGCGAGGTCTTGGTGGGCACCCGGGCCATCAGATCCCAGGGCCGCAATCCGCTCCGGCTCGGCACCGAACTCAAACAGCGAGTCAATCACGCCGTGGCCGGCGGGTCGTCCGGGCTGGTGCTGCGGCTCGGAAACGGCGAGTTGCCGCTGGTCGACGGCATGGCCGCCGTTCTCCGCCACGCTTTGGAGGGTATCCGCGGGCGGGCCGCCGGGCTTCCCGGGCAGCTTGTGCTGACGCACCCGGTGACCTGGGGCGACGGCCAGCGCGCCCTGCTCCGCGAGGCCGCCGGACAGGCCGGCGTTCGGTCCGTCCTACACCTGGTGAACGAGCCGGAGGCGGCGATCCGGCACGTGCTCGCGGAGCTGGACGGCGACCTGCCCGCCCCGGTGGCGGTGCTGGACGTCGGGGCGTCGACGTCCGACCTGGCCGTGCTGACCAGGCGCGACGACGGGCGGCTGGTCCCGCTGTTCCAGGACGGGGCGCAGGCCGGCGGGGACGACCTCGACGCCGCGGTTCTCGACCATGTGGCCGGCCAGCTGTCCGCGAGCGACGTTCAGGTGTTCACGAGACTCCGGGAGGAGCATCCCTACGAGGTATGGGAGGTCGCTCGGCAGACCAAGCACGAACTGTCCGCGTTACCGCTGAGCGGTTTCTCCGTCGAATTCGAAGGGATGCCTGACGTACCGATCCGGCGGGAGGGATTCCAGGCTGCGACGGAAGATGTCGTCGAGGAATGCCTGGCGCCGCTGGAACACGCCATCGAGGTTCTGCGCGGGACGGACCCGGTCCGCAGCGTCGTACTGTCGGGCGGGACCTCGCTGGTCCCGGCGGTGCGCGAGGAGGCCAAGCGCCTTGCCCGGACGGCGGACGCTGAATTCCTCTGGATCGCCGACACGGACCGGAGCGCCGTGACGTCCGCGGTCGCGCTCGGCGCGGTGCGTACGGTGCCGCCGTACGAGATACGGATGACGAGCGAGCCGGTATTCACCCTGCCGGACGACGCGAACATCCCGATGGGGCCGCCCGTCGTGGCGACCAAGAACGGATACGCCTGCCGGTCGGGAACACGGCGAATCATGACCTATCTGCCGGGACCGGCGACTGAACGGCTGAGCCTCGTCGTCGGGAACCTCACTGGATACCTGTGGAGCCTCGCGTACGACGCGACGACCAGGACGCTGATCAGCGGGACCGACGACGGCCTGGTCGAGACCTGGAAAGTCGGGCCCGGCGGGGAACTGGAGCGCGAAGGATACGTCGGGCGGGTCTTGTCCCTCTTCGGCTTCTCGCGGGACCAGGGCGTCGTCGCGCTGGCCCTGCGCCGTAACTGGGCCGCCTGGTGCGAGAGGCGTCACACGGGCGCCATCTACCAGCGGCGGGACGGCAGGTGGGTCAGAAGGGCCGCCCTCCGGACCACCGCCCCGACTAGCGGGATGGCGTTCACCGACTCGCCCCACCGCCTGGTGGCGTGGGGCGGTGGGCACCTCACGCTGTTCGAGCCGGAGGACGGAAGGCGCCTGTGCTCGGTCAGCTTCGATTCCGACAAGGACGACTTCGCCGTCGACCCGCTGCACGGCCGCGTCTACGTCGCGGGCGGCGGGACGCTGACCTGCTACCGAGTGTCGACGAGGGGTCTGAGTGTCGCCTTCGAGGTCCCGCTCCCGTCGTCCAGCCTGGTGGAGACGGGCAGGTCGGCGGGCGGCCGGGAGGCGGTGCTCGCCTACGACCCGGAGGAGTCGGCGTTCATCGCGGTCGACGGTTTGACCGGTGCTGTGCTCGCCCGCAGCGCTAGCGCGCCGGCGGGCTGCACCGCCATGGTGCGGCCCGTCCACAACGGGCTGTTCCCGGTCCTGGCCGACTCCAAGCTGTTCCGCGTGGCACTGGAGAGGAAGGACGCGTGACCGCGAGTCCGGGCGCCGCCGCGCCGCGGGGCGATGTCGTCGCGGCTCTGGGCGAGCTTTGCCTGCGGCTGGAGCGAAGGCTGGAGTTCCGCAACGAAACGGTCCTGCTCGACGCCGCGAGGCAGTGTCGCGAGCCGCTGCGGGTCGCGGTCATCGGCGACGTGTCCACGGGCAAGTCGACGCTGGTGAACGCCCTCCTGGCGGCGAAGGTCGCCAAGACCAGGCGCATGGAGACCACTGCTCGGGTGACGTGGTACCGGCGGTCGGACGCGGCCGCTCCACCCGATCTAGGCCCGGTGCACCGGACCGCCACCCTCGACCGCGCTTTCACCGCGCACTACACCCTCGTCGACACGCCGGGCATGAACACCCCGTCGCAATGGGCCCTGGCCACCACCGAGATGCTCGCCGCCGACTCTCCCACCGCAGGTGCCGCCGCCGCGCTGATCTTCCTGATGCGTGACGCGATCGTCTGGAAGGAGGCGCGGGAGCGCATCGGGCGGTTCCTGAGGCTGACCGGGGGCGCCTTCGCAGACAAGGGGAACGTCATCGTCGTCGGGGCCAAGGCCGACGCCGTCCCTGGCGCCTCCGCCGCGGAGGTGGAGGCCGATCTGGCCGCGGACACCGGGCTGCCGCCGGAGCGGGTGGCCGCGGTCAACCAGCGGCTGGCCGAGTCCGCCAGGTGCGGGCTGCTGGCGGACCGGCACCTGCGCACCCTGCGGGAGATCGCCGCCGACGAGTCGATGCTCGCCCTCTCCGCCGCAGGACGCGGCCCTGCGGCGCTGAGGAACCTTTGGACCGCACACGGCCGCGACCCCGCCGACGTCCACGACCTCCACGACGTGCTGGGCACCCTCAACTGGGTGGGCCCGGCCCTGCCGGACCTGGTGGCCAACTGCCGCACGGTGGCGGAACTGGCAGGCGGTCTGGACGGGCTGTCGCGAGTTCCCCGGCTGGAGGCCCTCCTCCACGACGTCCGGGAGGACGCCGAACTGTTCACCACCCGTACCGTCGTGCGGCGGCTGGAGCGGTTCGCGGCGCACTGCGGTCCGGAGCGCGCCGCGATCGTCCGCCGGGAACTGGCCGGGCTGGTGGAACGGCCGGAGTACCGGCGGCTCGACCGGCGTGCTGCGGCGTTGGCGCTGGAGGGGACGGCCATGTCCTACGTCCCGCGGTCCGATCGGGACGCCGCCGCGCGGCTGCTGCGCGGCGAGATCCCGGCCACGGCGGAGATGGGGCGGCGCTGGCGGGGCATCGCGCGGCGTCCCGGGCGTCCGAGCAGGCTTCGCCGGGTCGCCGAGACGGTCGCCGAGGCCGCGCTCGACGGGAAGGCCGTCCGATGAACCCACCCGACCAGACCTGGAGGCGAGAAGTGCGGGAGAGCCCCAAGAAGGCCCGGTGGTGGCACCGCCTGACACGGAGCGCGCGGCGCACGGAGGAAGCCACGGCCCCGTGGCCACCCGAGCCCGCCGCCGGGTCAGCCGAGTCGGCCGCGCGCCCGGCGAAGCCGGCCGCGCGCCCGGCGGAACCCGATGGGGGCGGGCCGCAAGCCCGGCCGCCGGGACTGGACGCCGAGGTGGCGCTCGCGGTGCTGGCGGTCGCGGACCGGCTGACCAGCCCCGATCTGCGCCGCCGGCTGGCGGAGGCCGTCAGCCCCCTGCCGGGCGCCGTGCTCATCGTCCCCAGGGGCGGCACCCGGTTCGACCCGGACGTGCACGAGTGGGTGTCCAGCAGGCCGCCCCCGCAGGACGACCTGCGGGAGACGGTCGCCGAGACCGTCCACGCCGGGCTCGCCGATCACACCGGGCGGCTGCTGCGGCCGGCCCGCGTCGTCGTCTACGACCTTGCCGAGGAGTGAGCGCGCCGATGTCCACCTCCAATCCCGCCGACGAGACGGTCCGGCGCATCCAGGACTTGGTGCGCGCCACCCTTGAGCTGGGCACCCCGTACCTGTCCGATGAGCGGACCCTGCAAGGGCTGCAAAGCATGGCCAAACGGTGGCGGACGCCCGCCCTCCCGGTCGTCGTCGCCGGGGAAGTTGCGCGGGGCAAGTCCACGCTGATCAACTCGCTGCTCGGCCGGCGGTTGCTGCCCGCCGATTTCCGCCCCACCACCGCCGCCTGGACGCGCGTCCGCGGCGGCCCGGCGCTGGAGGGGCAGGCCATCGTCCAGGAGGCCGGGCAGGTGGTCGCCTGCCCGTTCAATACCGAGGAGGACTTCCGCACCTACATCACCATCGCCGGCGAGGCGCGCTTCCTGGACCGGCACGGCGATGAGGCGCGTGTCCTTTCGGTGAACCTCCAGACACCGGCCGAGATCCTCGACGGCGGCCTCGAACTGATCGACACGCCCGGGGTCGGCGGCCTGTGGGCGGCGCACCGGCAGGCGGCGCTGGCCGCGCTCGCCGAGGCCGACGCCGTGATCTTCGTCCTGAAGCCGGGGGAGCCGATCTCGGCGAGCGAGCGGCGCTTCCTGGCCGAGGCAGTGGAGCGGGTGGAGTCCTGCGTCATCGTGCAGACCCACGGCGACCTGGATCTGGGCTCCCGGGACTGGCTGGCCGAGGACATGGCGACGCTCACCGATGCCGCCGAGTGGGAGGCCCTGCTGGGAGACGCCGCGCGGGCCCGGCGGCTGTGCGTGCTGTTCGACCGGGTCAGGGCCGTCTCCGTCTCGCCCGAGAACGCGCTCGCAGCGCTGGAGTCGGGCGGGGCGGTGCGCCGGGCGCTGCTGGAGACCTCCGGCATCGGCCTACTCCGCGAGATCGTCCAGAAGGAGATCGTGGCGCGCGGAGCGGAACTGCACCGCCGCAACGTGCTGCGGTTGGTGGAACTCGTGCTCGGCGCCGTGGAGTCACGGGCGTCCGACCAGATCGCGTTCCTGTCGGACGAGGGCGAGGCGGCCCGCGCCGTCGAGGAGAGACGGGCCCGGATCTCCCGCTGGGTGGAGCACAACGGCGACCTGTGGCGCAGGGAGTTTGACAATGCCTGCAAGCGGACCCTCGCCGGCCTTCGGGGGATCGCCGACCGGCGGCTGCGGGGGCTGGAGCGGGAGTACGGTCAGCAACTGCCCGACCTGAAGCCCGCGGAGATCGAAGAGCTGGTGCCCCGGCTGATGGCGGAGCCGGAGGAGGCGCTGACCGAGATGGTGCAGTACTCCCGGGCCGAGATCGAGAAGTCCGCGAAGCGGGTGCGGAACCTGATGGCGGAGGGCGGGCTGTCCGGCCCGCTCGAGCGACTGCAGCAAACCAGCGCGGTCTTTGCGCGGCTGCCGGCCGAGGTCAGCGTCGACACGCCGTGGCGGCTCGGCCCGGACGACGCGCGACAGGCCCTGATGGGCGGCATGACCGGCACGGGCATCACCGCCGCCGCAGCCCTCGCCCTCCAGCACGGCGGCTGGCTCGCGTCTTCCACCATCGCCTCCGGCCCGGCCGCGCCGATCGTGGTCCCGTTCCTGATCGGCGGTGCGGTATTCGTCGCGATCAACCAGCAGAAGCGCAAGCGGGTCCGGGCCCGTCAGCTTGCGACGCAGATCCTGAGCGACGTGCGGGACGAGATCACCGACACGGCGCTGCGGACCGCTCGGGACGTGACCCTCGCGACCCATCGCACCGTGGCCGAGCAGATCTCCGAATCCCTCCGGGAGCTTGCGGCCCAGGTGGAGCGGGACCGCGACGACCTGCGCAAGGCCGGTTCTCGGACGCCCGCCGAGCGGCTGGAGGGCATCGCCCGACACGAGGGCGCGCTGGCCGCCGTCCAGGAACTGCTGGCCGAGATGCGGCGCTTGCGCGACTGGGAGGAGAGCCCGGCCTGAGGCGTTCCGCTCGGGACGCTACGCCCCGTCGTCGTCCCCGTCGTCGTCCCCGCCATCCCTGCCGTCATCGAGATTGAGGTCGTCGTAGACATGGGGAAGGTGATGGCCGATGCGCGCGGCTTCGGCTTGATGGTCGACCTCGGAGTCGGCGCCGGAGGATGCGCCGGAGGACGCCGCCCGGTCGTCATCTCCCGGCCCGGTGCCGGGAACGGGCGGCGCGAGCCCTAGGGGCACCACCAGCAGGGACGTCTTTCGCGTTTCGCTCGGAGGCGTCTGCTCTTTCACGACCGGCCGCTGTCGCCAGGGAAACTCGGGGGAGCCGAGGAGGGCGGCCAGCAACTCGGCCGCGTTGCGGGCGGCGTGCCGGCGCCACACGTTCGGCGTCCCGTCCCGGCCGCGCCGGCGATCCTGCTCGCCCTTTCGGGGATCGGCGTGGTCGGACATGCCGCGGACGACCAGGAGGTCGGTGCCGTCCTGCCGGTAGGCGGCCAGCGCGGCGCCCGCGGCCTCCATCTCCACCGCGGCGTACTTACGGTTCCTGGCGAGCAGGAAGCTCTTGAACTGCTCGGCCGCGCTGACGAAGTCGCCCGACGCGAGCGGCCCGACAACATAGTCGGGCCCGGAGCCGCCGGGGTCGGCGCCGTCGTCAAGCATGCGGCGGCGCGCCTCGTCCCGCCACGCCCGGTGGCGCGCCCGGTCCGCGTCCCGGTTGCGGAAGTTGCGGACGAACTCCACGATCTCCGCGGACGGCCGCCACCCCGTGGGCGCGCTCACAAACTCGAAACCGCTGCCGTCGGCCGACGGCACCGCCTTCCCCGCGTTCAGATAGGACTGGATCTCCGAAGCGACGACCACGTCGCCGTATCTCAGATTGTCGTCGAGGATGCCGGCGATGCCGACCACCGCGAGCAGCGGGACGCCGAAGTCGCCGAAGAGCCGCTGTGCCGCCACCGCGGTTGACGGCAACCCCATGTCGAACGAGATCATCGCGACGATCTTGATGTCGGTGCCGGGAACCTGGAACCGGTAGTAGTAGTGCCCGTCGACCTTGAAGTCGCCGAGACGGACGAGCACCTGCTCGACGGCCTCGTACTCCTCCTGGAGCGGGATGATGAGGCCCGCCCGGTACTCGCCGTCCATCGGCCGGTCACCGTCCCTTCCGTAGATCGGCGTAGCGGGCTATCTCGACCGCGAGGACGACGAGCGCGACCACCTCCACGAGGGACACCGTCAGGACCGGGGCCCGCACCGGTCCCTCACACCAGTAGACGACGAGCGCCGCCATCGGGGCGATGAAGAACAGCAACTGGTCGACGGCGAACTGGAGGAGCTTGCGGGACTTCCTCCGGCGGTCGTCGCGGTGCGCGACCTCCCAGCCGAAGGGGGTGTCCAGGCCGTTCACCAGCGCCGCAAGGCGGGGGCTCAGGTCCGTCCGCACATAGCGTCCGATCGCGGAGATCTTCTCGTCGTTGACCAGGTAGGTCCAGCCGAGCAGCAGCGCGACCGGTGGCATGACGACGAGCAACTCGGCGTCGAGGCTCCTGCGCATGGCGCCGCCGACGACCACCGCCATGGATGCCAGCGTCGCGTAAATGAGGTTGTCCCGGAACCCGATGCGGCTCTTCTGCTCGTCCTTGACGCGCTCGTACTCGTTGAGCAGCACGCTCGCGGCAGTGACCTCACCATCTCCAGGCAACGCGCATCCCCATGTTTTCGCCGCCGATAAACCACGACTCCCGCTAGGCCAACATTAGCGCCTTACCGCGCGTAATCCGCCGCCTGGCCGACTATTGCCAGAGCCCCAGCCGATCCGCCGCGCCAATTCCAGGGCTTCGTCCACTTCCAAGATCTCCGAAGGTTCCTGCATAGAGTGCACCACGCGAACAGTCGTCGGGACGCGGTCGAGTGGCCCGGAACCGGCGGACCTCCTGCAGCCACCGCACGTACATCTCCAAATGCGCACGCCGTACCCCCAATGGGTCCAGGCGCCGTTCGGTGCACCAGGCCAGGTACATACGCAGATCCGACTCGGGTCACGTCCACTGGAGTGGTGTAAGAGTTGATCTCCGCGTGAGCCTGTTTCTGCAGGTTAAGCGGTAAGTTCCTGGTTGTCGATCTTGGGGTCGGGTGTGGTTCCGTCGATGACGCGAAGGTGGGCTTTGGCGAGGAATTCCAGGCCCATGTAGCGGGCGGCTCTGGGGCCATTCGTCGGTCCCTAAGGTCGTGGTGTCTGGGGCGGGATGCCCCAGGTGCCCGGGGCGGTGGGGTGTGGCTGATTCGTCGTCTGCCGTTGGGTGGCTTGAGCAGAATGGCCGCCCCGCCGCCCGGGACACCTCGTCCGCTTATTGAGATCTGATGCGTGTCGTCGCTGTTTAGGGACCTGCCGGCGAGGCTGTCCAGGGGGTCGACCTGCGCGAACGGGAGGGCGGGCCGGGTGATGGCTGCAGATGTGGTGCGGGTGGGGGTCAACGCGGGCAAGGCCCGCCATCACGCGGCGGCCGTCGCGACCGACGGTGAGTTGCTGTGGTCAATGAGGGTCGTCAATGACCAGCAGGCGATCGAGGAGCTGATCAACCAGACCGCCGACACAAGCGCGGAGGTGCGCTGGGCGGTGGATCCGACCAGCGCAGCAGCGGTATTGCTGTTGGCGATGCTGCTCACCACCGGGCAGAAGGTCGTCTATGTGCCGGGCCGGACGGTGAACCGAATGGCCGGGGCGTTCCGCGGTGAGGGCAAGACCGATGCCAAGGATGCCCGGATCACCGCTGAGACCGCGCGGATGCGGCACCGCGACCTGATCGAGGTCGCCGCTCCCGACGAATTGGTGGTCGAGTTGAGTCGGCTGACCTCGCACCGGGCCGACCTGTCAGCCGACTGGGCCCGCGGAGTCAATCGCCTGCGGGAACTGCTGACCAGCATCTTCCCCGCGTTGGAGCGGATGCTCGACTACGCGACCCGCTCGGCACGACCCTGGTCGCCGGCTATTGCACCCCGGCGGACTTCCGGGAGGCCGGAGCAGACGAGTTTGCTGAGTACCTGGCCGAACACGGGGTCAGGAGCAACAAGATCTCCTCGATGGTCGCCGGGGCACTGGACGCCGCCGCCCACCAGGACGTCGTCTTGCCCGGTGAGGCGACGACAGTGATCCTGGTGAAAAGTCTGGCCCGTCGGCTCTTGGACCTGGATCGGGCGATCAGGGACACCACCAAGCTGATCGCCGGACGGTTCCGCGCCCATCCGCAGGCTGAGATCATCGAGAGCCTTCCCGGCATGGGCCCCATCCTGGGCGCGGAGTTCATCGTCGCCACCGGTGGTGAGGTGTTGGCGGCCTTCGCCAGTCCCGGGCACCTGGCCTCCTACGCGGGTCTGGTGCCGGTTCCCAAAGACTCGGGCCGGGTCAGCGGCAATCTCCGCCGCCCCAACCGCTATAACCGAGCGCTGCGCCGGGTGTTCTATATGGCGGCGCTGTCCAGCATCAAAGCCGACGGCCCGTCGAAAGCCTTCTACCAGCGGAAACGTGGCGAGAACCGCATCCACCCCCAGGCACTGCTCGCCCCTGGCCAGACGCCTGGTCGATGTGCTGTGGGCACTGCTCTGTGACAACCGGACCTTCACCCCAGCACCACCTATCAGCACTGCTGCGGCTTGACACAACCCATTGAGATTCTGCTCCATCAGCACGGCGCCGACGAGGCGGACGATCGCGGCGCGGTCGGGGAAGATGCCGACCACGTCGGTGCGCCGCCGGATCTCCTAATTGTCCACGGCCATCGCGTTCCTCTCCTTCTGATCTTGGTCGACTCGAAGGATGGCGCGATGGCCGTCTCACGCCACGACGCCACGCCCTCTAACCAGGTCAAACTCATACACCACCTCCGTGGACGCAACCCCCGCGGCCAGGCGTCGATCTACTGCGGGCTCCAGTCCAACTCCAGTGCCCGGCAGGATTCGAACCAGCGACCGTCGGATTGGAAGACCGGAGACCGGCGCGTCAACGCTGTAGACCTCGGCCGTGGGAAAGCTGCGACGCGCCGGTCGTGAAGTTGGTGCTTGGTCTTCGGCTCCCTCACTATACGAGGGATCAACTATAGAATCTTGCAGCGGATTTCATTAACTTTGATCTCTGTCATGTGAGGGTCGGACGGGGTGGCGGCCCGTCGCTGTGTGCGGATCCGCCGCTGGAGGCCCCGGTGCGAAGCCTCGATCAGAGTCGGCAGTCAGGCGACGAGACCGATGCCGTCATGGTCTCGTCGGCCTTCGCCGTGGTGGAGCAAGTAATAGGCAACGTTCATTTGTGTGGTTGGACCGGGCGCGGTCCAACCAGGGCGGAGGGGATCGGGCGCGATCCCCGAGGGGGTGGGGCATACGGCCGAGGTGGGTGAGTCGGGGTCGGGTTCGGGGGTGCCGCGGAGGCGGCGTTCGGTTCGGTCGCCGCAGCGGAGTCGGTCGGTGAGGATTGCGCTGTCGGAGCAGGAGTATGCGGTTTTGGCGGCTGCGGCGGCGTACGAGGGGTTGGCGCTGGGGGCGTTCGCTGCGCAGGCGAGTCTGGCGGCGGCGCAGGGACGGGTGGTTTCGGAGTACGCCGTGGTGCGGGAGGCGCTGGCGGCGGTGTTGTTCGCTGCCGGGCAGGTGCAGCGGGTCGGTGTGAATCTCAATCAGGCTGTTGCGGCGTTGCATTCTGGTGAGCTGGTTGAGCAGCTTCGCTGGTATGCCCAGGCGGCGGCGCGCAGCATTGACCGACTCGATGAGCTGGCTCAGGAGTTGCGGCATCGGCTCCCTTGAGCGGTCGGCCGGGGGCCGTGGGTGATCGGGAAGATCCGTCGCGGAGAGCGTGTCATGGGGCTGCTGCGCTACCTGTACGGTCCTGGCCGGCACGAGGAGCATCGCGATCCGCATGTGGTGGCGGGTTTCCGGAGCCCGCCGGAGTTGGAGCCTGGGGTGCGGGCGGATGGCAGTCGGGATTTTCGGCGTTTGGACGCGTTGCTCACGCAGCCGTTGGCGTTGCTGGGGGAGCAGAACTATCGGCAACCGGTGTGGCATCTACCGTTGCGGGCGGCGCCCGAGGACCCGGTCATGTCCGATCGGCAGTGGGAGCGGATCGCTCATGAGGTGATGGACCGGGTCGGGCTTGCTCCGGACGGGGACTTTGGCGCGGTTCGGTGGGTGGCGGTCCGGCATGCCGCCGACCATGTCCATATCGTGGTGACCTTGGCGCGCCAGGACGGCGGTCGGCCCGATGTGTGGAACGACGGCTACCGCGTCCGGGACGCTTGCCGCTCGGTCGAGCGGCGGTACGGGTTGCGGCGGACGGCTCCGGCGGACCGGACGGCGGCGCGGCGGCCGAGCCGAGGCGAGATCGAGAAAGCCGTCCGCCACGGCCGGCCGCTACCGTCCCGCACGCTTCTGCGCCGCAAAGTCCAGACGGCGGCGGCCGGGGCGAGCAGCGAAGCCGAGTTCTTCCGGCGGCTGCGTGATGAGGGTGTCCTGGTCCGCCAGCGTTTCAGCGAGCGGACGGCCGGCGAGATGACCGGCTACGCCGTCGCCCTCCCCGACGATCTGAACAGCGATGGGCAGCCTGTGTGGTTCGGCGGAGGGAAGCTCGCTGCCGACCTCACTCTGCCCAAGCTTCGCCGCCGGTGGACGGGCGCGGCCGGGCTCGTCCACGCGTCGTCCCCGGTCTGTCTGCTGGACGGACGGCATCTGTCCGAGCGGACAAGACGAGCCGTGCTGCGGACGGCCGTCCGCCGCGCGGCGGACGAGTCGGCGACGACCAACGAGTTCCTCGACCGGCTTCGGGGTGAGGGGCTTCTGGTCAAGCTGCGCTACAGCCAGACCGTTCACGGGCAGATCACTGGCTACGCCGTCGCTTTCGCTGCTGAACACGATGGTCATGAGCCGACGTGGTATCCCGGCAGCCGTCTTGCCGATGACCTGTCGCTGTCCCGTCTCCGCCAGCGTTGGGCCTCTCCTGCCGCGTACCGCCAGTCGGCTGCTGGCCAGGATGAGTTGACATCGGAGGAACGCCAGGCGTTCTACGACGATGCGGCCCGTGCCGCGGCCTTTGCCACCGCCCAGATTCGGCGACACCTTGTCACTAACCCGCATGCTGCGCAGGACGCCTGCTGGGCAGCCTCGGACGCGCTCCACGTCGCAGCCAGAGTTACCGGCAACCGTCACCTCCACCGCGCCGCCGATGCCTACGACCGCGCGGCCCGCGCCCCCTACGGCCGTATCCCCACCCCGACTCCGGCAGGCAATGCGCTGCGCACCACAGCCCGCCTGCTCGCGCTCACCGGCACGGCGAAGGAGCGAACGGTGGTGTCGATGATGCTGCTCGTTGCCAACTTCATCAGCCTGCTCGACACCATTGCTCAGCTGCGCAGCCTCCAGGAACGTCACGCCCAGGCCGACGCTGCTCGAAGAGCCGCCGCGCATACTCGAAAAGCACGCCCAGCAGGCGGCGCTCCCTCACCTCCACCGGCTGGCCCGAGCGCGCAAGCGCGCCTGGCTATGGCCGCCTTCCCGAACGCCTGGGCTCCGCTGCCGCAGGATGCACAGAGCAGATCAGCGCCGTCGGCTCCTCCGGGTCCAGTGCGCTCTGGTCGTCGACGTCCGTGATCGAACGGCTTGAACGCGCGGTCTGCCAGCACTCGCCGCATGGAGGGGCTCCTCACACCAGTCGGTCATTTCCGCTCTTCGAGCTGGCGGAAGGCGCGCTCGAAGGCTTCTGGGTCGGCGGTGTGGAGGAGGTCCATCAACCCGTCCAGGTCGGACGCCGAGATCAAGACGCGCCCCGTCGCCCTCCAGATGCCCTCTCGATCCAGCGTGATCGACCATTCAGGGAAGAGGTACTGCAGTAGCAGCAACGTAACTCGCATCGTTTCCTCACACGGAGCGTGGCCCCTGGCTCCTCGTGTCGGGGGCATCGCAGCGTCAGGGCAGCTTGGCCCAGACGACCTTGCCGCCGCCGGTGAGGCGCTTGACTCCCCACTCGTGCACGAGCTCCGCCAGGAGCTGGAGGCCACGGCCGGAGGTGGCGGCGTAGTCCTGAGGCTGGACGGCGGGGTGGCCCGTGCCGGTGTCCGATACCTCGATCACCGGCCGCCCATCGTCCGGGTCGAGGAAGAGCCGAACGACGATCGGGCCTTCGCCGTGCTTGTAGGCGTTCGTGGTCAGCTCGCAGACCACGAGACGGCCCGTGTAGTCGTCGGTGTTGCCCCAGCGGGCGAACTGTTCGGCGAGGAACCGGCGTGCGAGGCGCGGCGCCTGATCGGTGGAAACGAGGACGATCGTCGGGACTTCAGGAGTTTGCGGTGCTGCGGACATCGGCACGACCTTCGCTGGCCACTGACGGGTTCGAGTAACTCGCTGCACAGCCTTAACTCCGCCGCGTAGCGTTACCACCGAAGCGCCCCAGCACACACGTGGCGCTGTCGATCGCTGGTAGGTGGGTTCCCCTCGCTCACGTGGAGGCGAAGCAGTGGCCGCACGCAAACCGACATCCAAGACCGTCGCCTTCGGCGCAGAGGTCACGCGCCTCCGCGAGGAAGCGGGACTCAATCGGACGGAGCTCGCCGCACGGACGGCGGTCACCCGGAGCTACATCTCCCAGGTCGAGTCCGGGCGCACCAAGTGCCGTAGGGACTTCGCCGAACGGATGGACAAGGGACTGGACTCGGGCACGGCCCTGGTCGATGCATGGGACGAACTTCTGCGTTCCAGCAGCTACCCGAAGTTCTTCGCGGACTTCCCCCGCGCCGAGGCGTCCGCTGACTCGCTGCGCGCGTTCGAGACCAGGATCGTCTACGGGCTCCTCCAGACCGAGCCGTACGCCAGAGTGATCCTCGGCAACGATGAAGCCGTCCTCGACCGGCTGCGGCGCCAGAGCGTCCTCACCAAGCCGAACGCCCCCACCGTGTTCGTCGTGATGGACGAGTCCGTTCTTCTTCGTGAGGTCGGGTCGCCAGAGATCATGCGCGAGCAGTTGGAGCATCTGATCGAGATGTCGGAGTGTGAGAACGTCACGATTCAGATCGCTCCGATCGGCTACCAGCGAGATGCTCGGGCCGCCTTCACCATTGCCACGCAACCCGACCGCAGCGAGGTCGTGTACATCGAGAGCAGTGTCGGCGGCGAGACCAGCGTGGAGCCGAAAGACCTCACGATCGCCAGCGAGATCTTCAGTAGGCTTCAAGCGGAGGCGCTTTCGCCGAAGGCGTCGGTCGAGCTGATGCGGAAGGTTGTGAGGGAGCGATGGACGTGACCTGGCGCAAGTCGTCGCGCAGCGGTGAGGCCGGAGACAACTGCGTCGAACTGGCCGACCTCGGCGAGGCCGTGGGCATCCGCGACAGCAAGGACCCGGCCGGCGCCAAGTTCACCCTGCGCCGCGACGAGTTCGCGAGCCTCGTGGCGGTTCTGAAGCGCTAACGCCCGGACATGGCACCGAGGAAGCCCCGGCCCGAGAGGGACCGGGGCTTCTTTCTGTCTGCCTTCTGCAAGCCCACGCCGTAAGCAGGCGCCGCGAGGCTTCGTTGCTGATCGACGGGCAGAGCGTGCGGCTCGGCGCCGGGACAGGGCCGGAGGCAGCCCAGGGCTCTTGGACGGGTTCCAAGGAAGAGTCCGGTCGCCATGAGATGACCTTGCGGTGCCGATCGGCGGGGGAGGCCCGTCTGGTCATCGGGGACTTGGTTGATCGCAGGTCGCCGATGGGCAGACGGCCAGGTGCCAGGACGTGTGAACATCCGGTGGGCAGGAGCGGTCGGATGCCGGTCTTCCTGGTCCCGTGTGAACCGGTCGAGTGCCGCTCGCGGCGGCCGGGTTCGCTAACGAACGGCTAACAAACGATCAAGAGGCCGGTTCTCCGTGGTGGAGAAACGGCCTCTGAGCTGGTCTTTCTTGTCGGGACGGCGGGATTTGAACCCACGACCCCTTGACCCCCAGTCAAGTGCGCTGCCAAACTGCGCTACGTCCCGGTGCCTGGTGGAGCAGGCGTGAATTACTGTAGCGCAGTCTGCGGGGTCGTGCGTACCGAGATACGGGTGCGCGGATCTCTGGTAGGCAGGCCGGATGGTGCGGTTGCGGGTGGTGCTGGCCGGGGTCGTGGGCCTCGGGCTGGTGTGCGGGTGCGGGGACGGTGGAGGGGCTCGGCCGGTGAGCAGCGGTAGCCCTGAGCCGCGGGTGTCGGTGACGCCTTCCAAGGCGCCGGTCGTGCGGGTGCCGGCGGGGGTGCGGGCCTCGTACGAGGTCTTTGATCGTGCCGCCGGGCGGGTGGTGGTGGCGCGGGCGACGCGGCGGACCTTCCGGTCGGCCTCGGTGGTGAAGATCCTCATCGCGCTGGACTACATGGATCGGCACGCGGTTTCGGCGGCCGATCGGCGGTTGCTCGTGCCGATGCTGCGGTCGAGCGACGACGCGGCGGCCACGGAGTTCTGGCGGCGGGGCGGGCAGGGGCGGATCATCGAGCGGATGGTGCGGAAGGTGGGGTTGGAGGACACTGCGCCGCCCCCTGCTGAGAAGCCCGGCTTCTGGGGGTATACGGCGCTCAGCGCGCGGGACGTGGTGCGGATGTACCGGTATCTCCTGGACGAGGCGCCGGAGGCGCAGCGGGAGTTCGTCCTGGAGCAGTTGCGGAGGTCGACGCCGTGCGGGACGGACGGGTTCGACCAGACGTTCGGGATTCCGCGGGCCTTGATGCGGCCGTGGGCCGTCAAGCAGGGGTGGTCCGGGTTCGGGGAGACGCCGGCGGAGCCGTGCCGGGGCGTGCGGCCGGCGGCGTGGGGGCCCGACCTGGGGCTGGGGCGGCCGGTGCTGCACACGACGGGGGTCGTGGGGGACAGGATCGTGGTGGTGCTGACCCTGCACCCGGCGGGCACGTCGTTCCGGACGGCGACGGCGCGGATCACCTCGCTGACCAGGCAGGTCGCGAGGGTGTGACGCGGGTCACAGGGCGGGGAACGGTTCCCTCTCCAGAGGGTCACCGGAAGCGGTCGAGTCCGGGCGGGAACGGAAAACCCGGGCAAAGATATGCCCTCCTTATGAAGAGATGGGCGAATAGTCCCTCACTGACGTATGTAGCTTTTTTCTCCCAGAGGCATGTGACGCCGAACGGGGGACAGGTTGGCGGAAGCGGAGGGCGCCCAGCCCGGGGTCCACGTCGCGGACGTGGAGGACCTGCGGGGCGCGGCACACGACCGCGCGGTGCTGGCCGAGGCGCGGGTCGTGCTGGCCCGCCGGCTCGGCGTTCCGCCGGGTGAGGCCCTGCAGCACCTGATCTGGCTCGCGCGCGACCTCGACATGGACCTGGCCGAGGCGGCGTCCCTCCTGGTCAAGGACGGGGGCGGCGGGCCGGTCGGGGCCGTGGTGGCGGGGCGGCGGGCGCCGCGCACCGAGGAGGTCCCGGCGGAGCGCCAGGCGGTGCTGTCGGAGGCCGAGGACGTGCTGCGCCGGGTGACGGCCGAGGACACCGCGGGGGACGCGGAGATCCTGGCGCGGGTGCCCGACGACCCGGCGGCGAAGGCGGTGCTGGACGGGGCGCTCGACTCGGCGGCCCATCTGGTCCCGGTGCGGGGGCCGGACGGCAACGTGGCCGACTTCCTGTTCGCGGAGCTCAACGGCGTCGCCAGGGACATGTTCGGGCGCGGCCCGGAGGAGCTGACCGGGCTGCGGCTGCTGCGGACGGACCCGGGCGCGGTGCTCAGCGGCCTGTTCGACGACTACGTCGAGGTGCTGGAGTCCGGGACGCGGCTGGAGCGCCCCTCGATCCAGTACTCGACGGCCCAGCGCGGCCTGTCCCGCTCGTCGCGGATGAGCGTCCGGTGCGTCCGGGTGCCGACCGGCGTGTGCGTGACCTGGCGGTACCACCTGGCCGAGGACCGGATCGCGCGGCGGCTGGAGCGGGTCGAGCGGCTCGCCCTGATCGGGTTCGGGGAGTGGGACCTCGCGACGGGGGAGGCGGACTGGACGCCGCAGATGCTGGCGAACTACGGCCTCGCCCCCGACGAGGTGCCGCCGGTGCCGCACGACCTGCCGAAGGTCGTGGCGGACGACGACCTTCCGCTGGTCGAGGAGGCCGTCCAGACGATGTTCTCGCGGCGCGAGCCGGTCGAGGCGGAGCACCGGGTGATCGGCCACGACGGGACGCCGCGCCACCTGTGGGTGTTCGCCGAGCCGGTGCTCGGCGAGTCCGGGCTGCCCGTCTCGATCAACATCGTGTCGCAGGACATCACCCGGCGGCGCGGGGTGGAGCGGGCGCTGGCCGAGACCCGGCGGCAGATGCTGCGGCAGCAGGCGCGGACGGCGCAGGAGCGGCGCGTGGCGGTGACGCTGCGGCGGGCCATCCTGCCGGACGAGAACGAGATCGAGCAGCTGCCGGGCCTGTGCACCTCGATCCGCAGCATGGCGGCGGAGAGCACGGCCCGCATCGGCGGCGACTGGTTCGCGACCCGGACGCTGCAGGACGGGCGGGCGATGTTCGCCATCGGGGACGCGGCCGGGCACGGCCTGCCGGCTGCGGCGGCGATGGCGCGGACCCGCAACGGCCTGCTGGGGCTCGCCTGTACGGGTGAGCGGGCCGGGCGGCTGGTCGGCTGGCTGAACGAGCTGATCGGCGCCATGGACCCGCCCGCGACGGGCACCGCGATCGTCGCCCACTACGACCCGTCGCGGCACGTCCTCGAATGGACGTGCGCGGGCCACCCGCCGCCGATCCTGGTGCGGGACGGCCGGGCGGCGCCGCTGGAGGTCGTCCGCGACCCGATGCTCGGCGCCATGCCCGGCTGGGAGTACACGACGATCACCACCCGGCTCCACCCGGGCGACATGCTCTTCCTGTACACCGACGGCCTGGTCGAGCGCAGGGACGCCGACCTGGACGAGCGGATCGTCCGCCTCACCCGGATCCTGCGGGAGAGCTCCATGCGCCCCGATCTGGTGCTGGACGAGGTGCTGGGGCGGATGGAGCACGACCGGGCGGCGGACGACACCACGCTCTTCGCGGTCTACGTGGTGTGACCGTCCGCGCCCCGCGGTGACGAACGGCACCGCTGACCAGCGAAGATCGCTGTGTGTGATGTACGCCTCACTCGGAGGGCGGGGAGAGGGCCTCCGGCGGCGCGGCCAGGCCCGCCGGCCGCCCCTTTTCGATCTTCTTTACCTTTTCCGAGAGAACCGGTAAGCCCGTCGGGCAAAGGGGTGCGGGGCACTCCGACAAAGATCGGGAAGACGCGGCGGGGTGCCGGTGTTGGGAGTCCCTTGGAAGGGCTTTGAGCAGGCAAGACTTTACTTTATGCCTGGTTTGCTTTTCTTGGGATGGTTGGTACGTTCGATCCCGAATCACGCAGCGCGTCCCATGCGTTGCCACCGGCCGCACCATGCGCGGCCGAGGATCGCGGAGCGGTATCCGCACGCGATGCGCGCCAGGTGATGCGCGCCCCCTCATAAAGATCAGCCAGCAGAACATCCGTATACCGGCACCGCGTCCGCGGTGCGAGGCCGAGTCCGTCCGGTCGCAGAGACCGGAACGGAGCCGGGGACCCACGTTTCTGGGGTGAATCGGCGCGCCCGAGAGTCGCGCCGTAGGGCTGCTTCCATGCCCGAATCCGTCAGCTAACCCGGTAGGCGCCATGGAAGACAAGGAGATTCCCTGCATGTCCGGTCGCTTTGATCGTCTTTCGCTCGACCGCTTCACGTCCGAGGACAAGGCCCTCGGCATCGCCGCAGGCGCCGTCCTGGCGGGCGCGGTCGGGCTCTCGGTGCTCAACCCCCTCGCCGGCGGCCGCGCGGCCGCCCAGGCCCCCCCCCCCCCGCCGGCGGGGGGGCCCGAGGGCGCCCGT